>WGAU01000060.1 GCA_015494645.1 Aquificota bacterium | reverse complement strand
GTTCAAATACTTTTCTACGAAATATGGAACACGCTGATTAAACATAAACTGTCATCCTGTGGGCCACACCTGCCTTATACCGAAACCTCCTTATAAACTCCAAAAGTTTACCAGTAAAGGGGGGAATAACACTCTTGAGACTCTCATCAACACACCAAACACAAGCTTCAATACCGCCTTTTCTGTCAAAAATTCCTCAGGATTAAAGAACGATCCTGCCTTCTGTCTTCCACCTGTGGTCAAGGTAGTAAACTATGGGCACCACCATTCTTGAGAACAGGGTTGCAGCCACCTCTCCCGCCATAAGGGAAATAGCAAGGCCGTTGAATATGGGGTCCAGCAGTATAACAGAAGATCCCACCACCACGGACATGGCTGTGAGCAACATGGGCCTGAACCTTACCGCTCCAGCATCTATAACGGCTTCTTCCAAAGACATGCCTTCGGCAAGCCTCAGTTCTATGAAGTCGGCAAGGATGATGGAGTTTCTCACCACTATACCCGCACCTGCTATGAATCCTATCATAGAGGTAGCTGTGAAAAAGGCCCCTGCCAAAGCATGGGCGGGGATTATCCCTATGAGGGAAAGGGGGATGGGGATCATGATGGTTATGGGAATGGAGTAAGATCTGAACCAGCCCACCACCAGCATGTATATGATCACCAACACCGCTGCAAAAGCCAGCCCCAGATCCCTGAACACCTCGTAGGTAATCTGCCACTCGCCGTCCCACTTTACTCCGTACCCCAGCATGTTGTTGGGCGGCTGCTTGGTGTAGTAAATCTCCACCCTGTCCCCATCTGGAGCCTTCATCTTGTCAAGAACCTTGTTTATCTTCAGCATGGCGTACACGGGGCTTTCTTCCTTGCCAGCCACGTCTCCTATCACGTACACCACCGGTTTGAGGTTCTTGTGGTATATAGGATGCTCTATGACAGCCTTCTCTATTCTTGCCACCTCAGAAAGGGAAACCAGTTTGCCCGTTGCGGAGCGAATCTTAATAGAGGAGAGATCATACGCCCCGGACCTTCTCGGCTCCGGCGCCTTAAGAACTATGTAAACGTCCTCCCTTTCATCGGGCACGTGCAGAAGCCCCACCCTATCTCCAGACAGAGCCGCCCTTAGCACTTGCTCCACCCTTGCTGGATAGATCCCCATGGCAAGGGCTTTGTCCCTCTCCACAACGATGCGGTACTCCACCTGAGGATCGGTCATGTACCAGTCGGTGTCCACCACCCCAGGCGTGTGGTCAAACACGTCGAGAATCTGTCTTGCAAGCTCTATCTGCCTCTCGTAATCTGGACCGTAAACCTCCGCCACAAGGGTATCCAGCACCGGCGGTCCCGGCGGCACCTCCACCACCTTCACCCTCGCCCCGTACTTAGCAGCGATTTTCTGTATTCCGGGGCGTACCAGCTTGGCTATGTCATGGCTTTGAAGCTTTCTCTCGTGCTTGGAGATCAGATTCACCTGTATATCGGCAACGTTGGATCCCTTCCTCAGGTAATAATGCCTAACAAGACCGTTAAAGTTGAAGGGAGCAGCAGTTCCCACATAAAGCTGGTAATCCGTAACCCACGGCTGTTTGGCAAGGTACTGACCTATGTCTTCTGCCACCCTTGCAGTCTGCTCTAAAGAGGTGCCCTCGGGCATGTCAATGATCACCTGAAACTCGCTCTTATTGTCAAAGGGAAGCATTTTCACGTAAACCAGCTTAAAATAAAACAAGGAACAGGCCGCTACAAGAAGGGCAAAAACAAAACCTAAAAAGCTCCAGCGCCAGCGCCAGTCCCTTATAAGATGTTCCATCATCCAGCGGTACCACTTGGTAAAGATATCCTCCTTTTCACCTTTGAAGGCCTCCTTATCGTCTCTCAGGAAATGATACGCGGTCCACGGCGTAATCACAAAGGCCACTATCATAGAAAAGAGCATGGCCACCGAAGCTCCCACGGGCATGGGCCTCATGTAGGGTCCCATCAACCCCCTTACAAAAGCCATGGGGAGTATGGCAGCTATCACCGTAAAGGTAGCAAGGATCAGAGGGCTTCTCACCTCGTTTACCGCATCCACTATAAGCTTTTTGAAGGGCTTGCCCTTGTTCTCAGGCATGCGGACGTGGCGCACGATGTTTTCCACATCCACTATAGGATCATCCACGAGAAGACCTATGCAGAAAATTAAAGCAAAAAGGGTTACCCTGTTGAGGGTGTATCCGTACAGGTAATAGATGAAGAGGGTTATAGCCAATGTAACCGGCACCGCAACGGAAACCACCAGACTGGCCCTCACCCCAAGGAAAAGGGCCACCAGAACCACCACGGCACCTGTGGCGATGAGCAGGTGTTCCAGAAGCTCGTTGGACTTTTCCTTTGCAGTCTCTCCGTAGTTTCTGGTAACCGTCACGTGAACGTCTTTGGGTATGATGGTGCCCTTCAGGCTTTCCACCTTCTCTAAAACCTTATGGGCAAGCTTAGTGGCGTTCTTACCCTTCCTTTTTGATATCGCTAAGGAAACCGCTGGGTAAACGGTTCCCGGCTTTCCCTCTATACCCTTGGCTTCAGCCGCAGGGCCAATGCCAAAGAGAACATAGCTCTTTGGCTCCTCAGGACCATCAACAATCCTTGCAACGTCCTTAAGGAAAATGGGCTTGCCATCCACCACCTTTACTACGGTGTATTCCACATCCCTTTTCTCGGCAAAGAAATTGTTTAGCTTGACCGAAAACTCCCTATCGTTTTTGAAAAAGACGCCAAGGTAATCTCCACGGTTCTGATAGGCCAGAATTTGTCTCAGATCCGCCAGATCAAGGCCAATGGCGGCAAGCTTCTCTGGGTCAACCTCAACCCTCACCTCTCTCCTGAGTCCGCCTATTATCTGGGTTTCGGATATGCCAAAGATGGTTCTTACCTCGTCGTTGACCCTTGCAGCGATCTTTCTCAGGGTGTATCCGTCGTATCCCTTTCCCCAGAAAGTGAGCACTAAAAAGGGAACATCATCTATGGTCCTCATCTTCAGAAGGGGCTTGGAACAGCCGGGCGGTATCCAGTCAAAGTGGGAGTAAAGCTTGTCGTATGTCTTGACAAGGCTCTTCTCCGGATCCTCCCCCACGAAATACCTGACCACCATCAGTGCCCTGCCCCTCTCAGCAGTGGAGTACACGTACTCCACACCAGGAATCTCCCAGACGAGTTTTTCCATGGG
This sequence comes from Aquificota bacterium, assembly GCA_015494645.1. Taxonomy (GTDB): domain Bacteria; phylum Thermosulfidibacterota; class Thermosulfidibacteria; order Thermosulfidibacterales; family Thermosulfidibacteraceae; genus Thermosulfidibacter. The sequence continues at coordinate 23,994 of WGAU01000060.1, read as the reverse complement.
AGAGATCACCCTCTGCCCTATCTCCTTGGGAGAGGCACCGGGCATGCTGACGAACACATCTATCATGGGAACGACGATCTGCGGCTCCTCCTCGCTGGGGGTGTTGAGAACAGCAAAAACACCCATAAGCAAGGTAAATATGATAATGATGGGGGTAAGCTTAGAATCAACAAAGGTCTCGGTTATCTTTGAGATGAACCCAGCGTGATGCACCACCGGATCAAGCTTCTTCTCACTCAAGGACGTCTCCCTCTCTTACCTTTTCTAAGCTACCAGAAACCACCACGTCCCCTTCTCTAAGGCCAGAAAGCACCTCGTACCACTTCCCAGCAATAGGACGCTTCAGGTAGATCCCCTCCGGAACGAAAAGATCGCCCTTCTTAATGTAAGAGTAACCCAGCCTTACCAGTTGAAAGTGCAGGGTTCCCTTTTCATCCACAAGATAAACGGCCTTTAGATTCCCTCTTTCCACAAGTACACTACCAGGCAAAAGCAGCTTTAGAGTCTCAGACACGGGAAGAAGAAGCCTGCCGAAAAGTCCGCCGTATAGATCATTCCCTCTCAAAAGCACCCTCACTCTAAAGGTGTTAGTGGCAGGATCCACATAAGGAGATACGCTTTCAACGTCACCCATCACAACGTCGTTCAGCCCCTCCAGATACACAGGCAAGGCATTACCCAGCTTGAGAAGTCCCCTGTACTTAGCATCCACATTGCAGACAAATTCGTAAATCCCGCTGTCCGAGTCCATCTCAAGAAGGGGCACGCCTGGATTTACAAAGGTTCCTCGATCAACGTGCTTTGCCGTGATCACCCCGTCTGAAGGAGCCTTTATGGCAGTGTACCTGAGCATCTGAGCAAGGGCTTTTCTATCCTGAACCACCTGTTTCATCTTGGACCTGAGAGCCTTCAATTGAGCCTTGAGGGAAAGATACTCCGTTCTTGCCCTGTCGTACTCCTCCTTAGTAGCTGCTCCCTCCCTAAAAAGCCTGCTAAACCTTTCATAGTTTCTACGGGCATAATCAAGACGTGCCTTTACCGACTGTATCTGTCCCGAAACACTTTTCTCCATGGCCTTTAGGGCCTTCAACCTGCTTCGTATATCCGCATTGTCCACCACGATGAGAAGCTGTCCTTTTCTGACCCTGTCTCCTTCCTTAACCAGAATCTTTTTCACCAGCCCCTGAGTCTTACTGGCTAAAATCATATGATTTACCGCTTTCACCCTTCCCGGCACAGGAACAAACTCTCTGACCTCCTTTGCCTCAAGCCTGATGGTAGGTGCTTTAACCCTGTTCGGCTTTCTGGCCCTATACTCATGCGATCCTGAACAGCCCACCACAAGGGCAAGGAACAACAAAACAACCCTTCTCACCTTTTACCTCCTCCAACCCCGAGAAACTCCAGCAAGGTTCCCTTGGCATACTCCACCGAGTAAACCGCCAGAAGAAAGTCATGAAGCGCTCCCAAGTACATGGCCTTTGCCTCTTCCAAATAGCTCTGGGTGTCTGTGAGCTGAGTCATGGTGGCAAGTCCCTGCTGGTACCTTTTCTCCATGATCCTGAGGCTTTCCTTGGCCTCTTCCACAGTGTTCACGGCTATTTCAACCCTGCTTCTTGCTTCCTTCAACCTCTCAACGGCACTTATGACCTCTAAAGCAACTTCTTTGCGTTTTCTGAGGTAGTTGAACTCAGCCTCCAGTCTCTCCGCCTTTGCCCTCTTAATTCTGTTCTCTCTTGCAAAACCGTCAAAAAGGTTTAGCCTGAGAATACCCCCTATCATCCAATCGGATTGCTCTCCCTGAAGCGGATAATTGTGGCCGTACCAGCGGAAGGATGAAACCAGATCCACTTTGGGAAAGTAATCAGCCCTTGCAGCGTCCACCTGCTTTTCCTTTGCCTCAACTTTCAGCTTGTATGCAGATAGGTCTTTTCTGTTCCGCAGGGCTACCTCTACCGCCTTTTCACGATCCTCGCCATAGCCTTTCAGCTCGCGGAAGAGATCTTCCAGATCCACATCCACCACGGCAGGCTCCATAGCAGAACCACCCGAAAGCATAGAAAGCTTTCTTCTGGCAACGTCCAGAGAGGTTTCCTCCCTGACCAAGCGTTCCTTTGTCTGGGCAAGGTACACCTTGGCTTTGAGAACGTCCGACTTCAGAGCCATACCTGTCCTGTACCTGCTTTCTGCCTGACGAAGGTGATACTTAGCGCTTTTCACGAATTCTTCAGCAGCTCTCACCCTGCTCTTCAGCCAGCAGACTTTAAGGTAGGTTTTTGCCACCTCAAAAGCAATTCTTTCCTTACTTCCTGCATAAAGCCTGTCTGCTGCCCTGGACAGAGCCTTGTTTGCCCCTACAACGCTCTTTATGGCACCCCCGTAAAACAAAGGATACGTAAGGTTTATAGAAGAGGAAAAGTTAGTTACAGCATCGGGATCGTTAAAGCCCTTCAGATTCATCATGTCAGGAGTAACGTCGGCTCTGCTCATCTTGGACATCCACACAAAAGGTGGATTGTTGGATCTGATGGCATCGCTCTGGAACCAAAGCTTAGGGAAAAGCGCACCTTTTACCTCTTTGTACATATAATTAGATGCTTTCCTCATCCACATGGCACTCTTTACGGCTTCGCTTTCAGACAGGGCCCGGGATACAAAGTACTTCAGATCATGGGCAGCGGAAATCTCAGCCACAAACAGAAACAGAAAAACAACCAAAAACCTTACCATCAGCTCCCTCCAGCAGGGCTGCTTTCATTAGCAAAATCTAATGAAATGGTCAACCCCACAGGACCTTGACTTTTCATCCCCCATCGGCCTTCCATAAGACCAAATGGGCTGGACTGAGGTCATTATAGACACCGAGGCTTTGAGAAACAACCTTAGAAGAATAAAGGAAATCTATTCAAGCAAGCTCTACGCTGTGGTAAAATCCAACGCTTACGGACATGGCCTCATCAGATGCGCAAAAATCTTCCTTGAAGAGGGAGCCCATGCCCTTGCTGTTTTCCTCCCACAGGAGGCAGAAGAGCTGAGAAACGCTGGGATTGATTGCGAAGTTCTACTCTTAGGTGGATTCCTTCCAGATCAGGCCAGTTATGCCTTTGAGAAAAACACCACCGTTGCTGTAGGTGATTGGTGGATGCTTGAAGTCCTTGAAAAGGAAGGAGAAGCACTGAGAAGGTCGGCCCGTATACATCTTAAATTAGACACAGGCATGGGAAGACTGGGTTTCACCCCCGAACAGTGGGAAGAACTGAAAAAGCGCCTCAAAGCACTCAAATGGGTAAAATGCGAAGGCATAATGAGCCATCTATCCGTAGCTGATGAAAAGAGCGAAGATTCAAAGAGCTTTACCAAAGAACAGTTAAAAATGTTTAGAGAAGCTATATCTCTCTTTCAAAGCTCAGGAGCAGAGATCTTTCATATAGCCAACTCCGCAGGGGTGTTGTTTCATCCAGAATCCCACTTCAACGCTGCTCGCGTGGGAATAGCTCTCTACGGGGGAATAGAAGATCCCAAACTAAAGCAGGCCATGACTGTGCGCACGAAACTTCTGAGCGTGAAAGAAGTCCCCCCGGGATGGAGCATCAGCTATGGAAGAACCTACACCACCACCCAAAGAACCACCTTAGGGGTTATCCCCTGCGGCTACGCTACCGGCTACTTGAGAACCCTTTCCAACAAAGCCTATGTGGAGGTGAGGGGTACAAAAAGAAGGGTTTTGGGTAGGGTTTGCATGGACATGACCGTTATAGACATCACAAGCACCACTGCTAAGGCAGGAGACTGGGTATATCTCTTGGGAGGTGAGGGAGAAGGGATAAGCGTGTTTGAGTGTGCCCAGTGGTTTAACACCATAACCTACGAAGTTTTCTGTCTCTTTTCCTTAGGAGCCTCAAGTATGGTTTACAGATAGCAAAAAATAGGATAGTCTAATGAACGTGTTGAGGGCCATTTACAACTTTATATTTGAGCTGGGAGATACTGCTCTACTTTTCCTGAAAGCTCTGTACTGGTCTTTCAGGCCGCCTTACAGATGGCGGGAGCTCTTCAAGCAGATGGAAAAATTTGGCGTTTCCTCTGTCTCCGTGGTGTTCATAACTTCCCTTTTTACCGGTATGGTGCTGGCTTTAGAAACTTACACGGGGCTAAAAAAATTCAACGCTGAAAGCGTAATAGGCTCAATTGTAGCCGTCTCCATGTTCAGGGAACTTGGACCTGTTCTAACTGCCTTAGTGGTCACGGGCAGGGCAGGATCCGCCATGGCAGCGGAACTGGGAACCATGAGGGTGACGGAACAGATAGATGCCATGTATACCATGGCCGTTGATCCCATACATTACCTCGTGGTTCCAAGGCTGATAACTGGTGTAACAATGCTTCCTGTGCTGACTGTTATATCGGACCTTTTAGGGGTAATCGGCGGATACTTCGTAAGCATAGTCCTGCTGAAGATCAACTCCCACACCTACATAAGGCAGATGCTCAACCATACAGACCTTCACGACCTCTACTCAGGCCTTGTAAAAGCAGCGGTATTTGGGCTTCTGATCTCTCTAATTTGCTGCTACAAAGGCCTCTCCACCAAAGGGGGAGCCGAAGGAGTGGGAAGATCCACCACTCAGGCTGTGGTAATAAGCTCGGTGGTGGTACTTGTAGCAGATTACTTCCTTACCGCCTTTATGTTCTAAGGGAGTGCAATGGTAGAGGAAACTGTAATACAGGTGATAAACCTATATAAGAGTTTCGGTAAGCAACAGGTACTAAAAGGAGTCTCTTTCAGTGTAAAGAAAGGCGAACTTTTCTACATCATAGGGAAAAGCGGCGAAGGAAAAAGTGTATTATTAAAGCACATAGTTGGCCTCATCACTCCCGATAAAGGAAAGGTGCTTATTGAAGGGATGGACATTCACCAAGCAACAGGAGTTGATGCCTTAAAGCTGAGAAGAAAAATAGGAATGGTCTTCCAGTACGGAGCCCTTTTTGATTCCATGACGGTTTACGAAAATATTGCCTTTCCCCTTAGGGAACACTTTTCCCTATCGGAAAAAGAGATAGCAGAAATCGTAAAGGAAAAGCTCGCTCTGGTAGAGCTTGAGGGCATTGAACGCAAAATGCCCTCTGAGCTTTCCGGGGGAATGAGGAAAAGGGTTGCTTTAGCAAGGGCACTGGCTCTCAATCCCGGTATACTCCTCTACGACGAGCCAACCACCGGCCTTGACCCACTTTTAACAGAAGAGATTGACAACCTGATAAAGGACACAAGAGACAAAACAGGCGTTACCTCAGTAGTGGTAAGCCACGATATATGGAGTGTCATAAAGTTTGCAGACAGAGTGGCCTATTTGGCCAACGGCAGGATTGAGTTTATCGGAACCCCCGAAGAGATGCTTGAAACCGATAATCAGATGCTCAAAAGGTTCATCTGCGCGAGACTGGAAGACAAACTGATGACCTCCCTCTTCAACGCCTGCCGTAGCAGAGGCTCATGTACCAGTTGAGCCGAAGCCTTGGGAACCTCTGTCAGTTGGAGATAAAGGCTCCTCTACAAAGGAAGCCTTGTAAATTCTGCAAAGAACACCTTGGGCTATTCTCATGCCAGGTTCCACCAAAAAGGGTTCGTTGGAGAAATTGGCGAGGATGATCTTTATCTCTCCTCTGTAGTCCGAGTCAACGGTGCCCGGCGTGTTCAGTACAGTGATCCCTTTGGAGGCAAGGCCGCTTCGGGGACGCACTTGTATCTCATATCCTGCGGGTACCTCCACATAGATGCCTGTAGGAATAACTTCCCAGCTTTTGGGCTTTATAACCACAGCATCATCTATACATGCCCTCAGGTCAAATCCGGAAGCTCCCTCGCTCATATACTTAGGATAGCAATCCTTCCTTTTTGTCTTAATCTTAACCACCAACCGCAAGGTTCTTCATCCCCTCCCTGACTTTTCTCCACACCTTCTTTGTATCCACCACAGCATCCCTTTTGAACATAAAGCGCCTCAATTCTGGAGACGCATCCAACAGGCCCTCCCTGTAAAGAAAACTCGCCACGAACCAAAGGGCATTGCGCCTTGCCGTTTCCAAATCCTTGCTCTTCCTCAGAGAGGAGAGATACCTTCCAAAGGCAAAAGGATGAGGCATTCCAAAGGGCAGGTATCCAAGCACCTGCACGCAGAAGGTGTGCATGTCAAAGTGATGGGGCCGAGAAAATTCTTCCATCATGGAAAAGCCATGGCACGCAAAGAAAACCTCGCTTTTAAAATCCCCTTCCATCTGGTAGAAAGAAGGGGCAAACAACAGTTTTTTGCTCTTTCTAACATACGCAATCAATTTCCCGTACTCCCAGCTTAAGATCACAGCCCTTAAAGATCCATCAACGAGAGGTTCTGTTTCAAGGACTATTGCGTGGATTATCCTGTGCATGAACGGGGAGGTATATTGTGAAGGTAGTATTCCCAGGACGGCTGTCCAGAACGATCCTTCCTCCATGAGCCTCCACGATTCTGTGCACTATGGCTAACCCCAAACCGGTTCCCTTTTTCTTAGTGGTGAAGAAAGGATCAAATATCCGTTTCTGCATCTCCTCTGGTATGCCACATCCCGTATCGGAAACGGCTATAAAGGCTTCATCTCCTCTCCTCCCCACTTTTAGCCTAAGTTTTCCCCCACCATCCATGGCCTGTATGGCATTTATTATGAGATTTAAAAGGGCCTGCTTCATCAGCTCCTTATCCAACCACACCCGAACCCCTTCCCCTTCAATCCCGTAGCTAATGTTCTTCTCCTCAAGGGCACTCTGTGATGCCCAAATGCATTCCTCGGCAAGCTCCTTCAGATCCACTGGCTGAGGTTCAACGTACATGGGCCTCGTGAAGGTGAGCATATTAGATATAAGGGTGTTTATGCTCTTTACTACCTGTATTATGCTCTCTGCCCACTTAACCCTCTCCTCATTGCTTCCCCCTCTTTTCAACAGACCCGCAAAAAGCTCTATGGAACCCAACGGATTCCTTATCTCATGGGCAATGGTCACCGCCATTTTACCCATTGCAGAAAGCCGTTCTTTTCGCTTGTTCTCCTCCTCAAGTTCCCTTTCCCTTGTGATGTCCCTTAGAACCACGACCTTGCCAATCTCTCTGCCATCCTGCACCAGTGGGAACTTATATCCCCTTATAACCTTCCTTTCCCCCTCTATGGTGTAGAAATCCAATTCCTCATCTATGTGAGGTAGAAAGGCACTAATGCTCCTTCCTTCCTCCACACCAAACAGCTCTTTGGCTTTCTGATTGGCTACCATAACCTTACCATCAGGATCGGTGGCTATCACCCCGTCCCTGATGCTTTCTATTATGGACCTGAGCAAATTCTTCTGCCGGCTGAGCTCCTCGTTGAGCCGGCGCACCTCTTCCTTGAGGGCGTTGTAGGACCGGTTGAGCTCTTCCGTAGCAACAATGAAGTTTTTAAGAGCTTCCCTCAAAGCTTGGGTTTCCCGCAGCTCCTCTTGCCTCATGGTATATCTCCTCTGCAAGACGCAAGGCTCTTATCTCCTTGCTCCAGTGGCTGTTGGGATATCTTTTAAGACATAAATTCCAAAAAGTCTCTCTCATCTTTTCGCTTATGTAGCCCAACATGAATAGAGCTTCATCGGTATATCTTCCCCTTGGAAAGGCGTTGAAGTACCAGAGGTACCTTTTGTATGCCAAATCCACGTTGTTGTCGTTGTAATCCATACGAGCGAGCATAACTATGGCATACTGGTATCTGTCGGGGTACTCCAATAGGGCAAGCTTCTTTTTGGCAAAGAGCCTGAGTTGTATGTAGGCCCCTTTTCTGTTGCCCTCTTCAAAATCCTTAAGTGCCCTCAGGAAAAATATGTAAACCAGCATCTTCCGAGGAGCCTTTTCCTTTTCCATTTTCACGGAGAGATCCAGCATCTTTTTGTACTCTCCTTGAGTAAAGTAAAGCTTGAGCAGGCGCATGTGAATCTCCGGAAATTCTTTTGCGGTGGATATGGAAACGAGCTCCTCCGCTATTTCTTTAGCCTTTTTGAAGTCCTGCCGATCAAAATAATAGCTGGCCAAATAGCTCAAGAGCTCCTTCCTCTTGGGGAACTTCAAGCCGAGGTTTTTCTCTATCCACTCAAAAAGCTGGATGGCTTCTCCCTGACGGAAGTTGTTAAGCATGCACTTGGCTATGTGAAAGGTAACCAAACCACTCTTAACCTTCATGGGGAAGAAGTTTCTGTAGGTGTCCCAGAACAGAAGTATCCCCGCACAGTCCTTGCGGGTATACTTATCCTCCACAATCTCCACAAGGGCCTTGCCCGCAAGCTCAATAGCCTCCTTTGTATGGGGATTCTGAGGGTACCTAACCGCAAACTGGGTAAGAAGCTTTACCGCTTCCTCCAGCCTTTTCTGTTTGTAAGCCCTCTTTGCTATGAGAAACTCCGCTTCCTCTATGTACTTCTCGGCATCCTGAACAAACCTGCTTTGGGGGACCCTTAGAATGAAGTCCTTAAAGGTCTGAATAGCCTCCTCGTACTTGCCAAGCCTAAGAAGCATCAAACCCTTTTTGTAAAGAGCCACTTCTATTATCTTTGGCATGTTGGGGTAGAGAATCTCCGCTTCGGTGTAGAGATTCAAAGCCTCCCTATACCTGCCCAAGCTCTCGTAATGCTCCGCAAGCTTGATTTTAGAGATGGCTGCTGCCTTAGAGTTGGGAAACATCCTTATGCACTGCCTGAAGAACCACTCCGCTACCTTCCAGTTGCCTCTATCGGCAAAAATCTGGCCCAACACCGCCAGTGCTTTGGCCGCTTCTTTTGAAGAAGGATGCAGATTGAAGGTTCGCTCCAAGATTTTCTTCGCCTTCCCCTTGAAGCCCAATCTGTAGGCCGAGTTCCCGTAAACAAACATGGCCTCAGAGTCACTCTCAGCAAGCTTTCTGTTGTTCAGGTAAACCTTGTCCATAAGCATGTAAGATGCAAGAAAGTTTGACTTTAGGTAGTAAGCCTTGGCCAAAGCTTTGTACATATTGCTTAGATAGGGTGAGTCGGGGTGAAGTTTTATCAGATTCTTTAAGAGAATTATGGCATCGTCAATCCTCCCCAATTTTATCATAGCCTCGGCCATGTAAGCTCCTGCTAAATCGGCGTTGTAGTCCTTATACTTGTCAATGAATAGCTTCCCTTCGGCAAGGGTTTCTTCGTACATCTTGCTGGCAAACAATGCCTTTATCTTCTTCAGCCATATACTCTCCCTTTCTTTATCGTCGGTAACGAGCCTCATCAGCATCTCTGCAGAATAGACCACATCGTTCCAGTATCTTTCGTCCTCTGCACAGTTGAGCCTCATTTTGTAAAAGGCCACTGCCTCTTTACGGGTGAGTCTGGCTACGCTCAGTCTGCCAAAGTTAGCCAAAAAGGTGGAACATTTACCCTGACTGTACAATCTTTTCAGCATAGTCTTTATCATCTGCTGCTGGCTGAGGGGCGCAGGCGTAAACACCAACTTGAAAGGAGGATAGCTCTCCTTCACCTGAAGGTAGTAGGTAGGAAGCAAAGTAACCACCACTAAAGAAGCGTCCCTCAGAGGCTTTATCTCTATACTTTTTATAACAGGATCGCTCAGCTTTCTTCTGGTGAGTCTTTTAAGCCTCACGTTCCTAAGGATTATGTGAACCACTCCGTTTGACGGCTCCTTTATCTCGTAGCGAACCCTTGTGGCGGAAGTAAAAACTATCTTTGAGGTCTTGCCCTCTTTAACTAAATAAAGCTCCGCTGAAAAAGCCTCGGGAACTGTAATCAAAAGCCCAAGTACAAGCGGGACAATTCCCTTCCAAAGAAGGCGCAAATATAAGCCCCCAGAATCATGAATGGTCCAAAAGGTATCTTATCCTTTCTACCTTTTTTTCTCAACAAGATAAGGGCTATTCCAAAGGAAGCTCCCATAAAAACGGACACAAAGAGAGCCGTTGCCCCAACTTTCCATCCGAAGTTGGCACCAAAGGAAGCGGCAAGCTTAACATCTCCAAGACCCATTCCTCCTCTGCTCAAAACCGCCACCAGAAGAAAAAATCCCCCGCAAAGAAGCAAGCCAATAAGAGCATCCTGAGGGTTCACTGGAGAAAGCCCCAGAAAAGAAGAGAGTACTCCCCACACCAATGTTCCCAAGGTGAAAGTATCCGGAAGGATGTAGTGATCTAAATCTATAAAGGCTGCAGGTATAAGGGGAAGCAAAAAGAGAGTCGCCCAGACAAGTTTTTTGGACAGACCAAACTTGGCACAAAGAGCAAGAAGGGCAAAGGCGGTAAGAACCTCCACCAGAACGTACCTCGGACTTATCTTGGCTCCGCAGTAGGCGCACCGCCCTTTCAAAAACAGGTAAGAAACAACAGGTATATTGTGATACCACTTTATGGGAGTTCCACAGGAGGGGCAACGGGAACCTGGGGAAACCACCGACTCCCCTTTAGGCATTCTATATATAAGCACATTGAAAAAGCTCCCTATGCAGGCCCCCAACACAAAAAGAGCAACAGCCGATTCAGGAGAACAGTACATCTATCTTTCCTTGTCCTCCATATCTCTCCTCCAAAGCACCCTCACAAACTTTTCCCCTTCATTGTAGGAAAAATCAAGGATTCCCTTATGGGCCTTGTAAAGGGCTTCCCCGAGCCTCCTCGCCAAGGTAGGATAGGTAACCTTGATGGTTATACCCTCATCATCCTCCTCTATCTCCATAATCCTCTGGAGAGGCCTGAGGTTCTTTGCGTTTTCCTCTTCATTTCTTATAAGATTCATTATCTCATCCTTCCTTTCCGTAAAGTAACTCCCCTCAACCCGCAAGATACCTCCGGGATACTTATCCTGTATTCTTCTACAGGCAGGACATACCGCCTCGTTGTACCCGTCCTCCTCTGCCTTATCCCAAGTCCATCTTCCTTCCCTATAAGTAGCCTTGCAAACAGGACACACTGTAGGTTCCGGATACTTTTTGAACTCGTAGTAGGGATTCCCCGGATCTTGAGACTCAAACTCCTTCCTCCATGCCCCAAAGTAGGACATAAGCACCTCCTCCACATTTGGTTTAGTATAAATTTAATCCAGACTCCTTGCTTTCCAACCGTTTTTTGTCTAAGCCTATTTTCATGGTGGAGAGACCTTGGCACAAGTTCTACGACAAGTGGGTCCCTAAAAGCCTGAGTTATCCAGAACGCCTCATACACCAACTGCTCGATGAAAGCGCCGACAAGTACCCAGAAAAGCCCCTTGCCCTTTTCTTTGGCAGAGAGTTCACCTACGCACAAATCAAGGAAATGTCCAATAGCCTTGCTGCCTCTCTGAAAGAACTGGGGATGAAAAAAGGCGATAAAGTGGCCTTAGTAATGCCCAACTACCCCGGATTTATAGTGGCTTACTATGCTGTCCTCAAAGCCGGTGGTGTGGTGGTGCCCCTTAATCCACTCTACACCGTAGAGGAGCTGTCCAACCAGATAGGGGATTCAGAATGTGTGGGCATAATCACCATACCCATGTTTGCAGAAAAGGTGTCCAAGATAGTTGAGGAAAAAGGGTTAAGATTCTTCATGGTATCAAAGATCGCCGACTTTCTGCCTCTCAAGCTCTCTCTGCCCATGAAGCTAAAGGAATGGTGGCAGCTTTCAAAGGTGAAGGTTTCTTACCATCTGATGAATCCCCTACTGAAAAAGAAAACCGACTTCTCCCCGGGAAAGACCTCACCCTCCGAGGCAGGAGTTATAATATACTCTGGCGGTACAACGGGAGTGGCAAAGGGGATAGTGCTCTCCCACAAGGCTGTCTGTGCAAATGCCCTTCAGATCGCCACGTGGGGGGATCTCAACTCAGAAGAAAGATTGCTTGCGGTCCTGCCCTTCTTCCACGGTTACGGAATGAACGTATGTATGAACGCTCCCATCCTCGCCGGTGCTTCTATAGTGCTTCTGCCAAGGTTCTCCCCGCAGCTCATGGCCGAGCACATACACCGATACAGACCCACCATGACCGCAGTGGTCCCCACCATACTGGTGGCCCTAATGAACACACCGGGACTGGAAAAGTACAACCTGAGCAGTCTAAAAGCGGTATGGGTAGGTGCCGCTCCCTTAACTAAGGCAGTGAAAGAGGGGTTTGAGAAAAAGACCGGTTGCAGGGTGATAGAAGGATACGGCCTAACCGAAGCCGTTACAGCAATTATGGCTAACCCATACAAAGGGGCCCACAAGGTGGGCAGCATTGGTATTCCCTTCCCAGACGTGGATGCCAGGGTGGTATCCTTAGAAGACGGCAAAGATCTACCTCCAAATCAACAGGGAGAGATCGTCTTGAAAAGCCCCACCCTGATGCTGGGATACTACAGGAAAGAAAAGGAAACACGGGAGGTGTTAAAAGACGGCTGGCTCTACACCGGAGACATAGGTTACATGGACGAAGACGGCTACTTCTACATAACCGACAGAAAGAAAGACCTTATAATAGTGGGGGGATTCAACGTCTTTCCGAGGGAGATAGAAGAGGTTCTCTACAAACACCCAAAGGTCAAAGAAGGAGTGGCGGTGGGCGTGCCAGACCCCTACAAGGGGGAACGTATAAAGGTCTTTGTGGTGCTCAAGGAAGGAGAAGAGGCCACAGAAGAAGAGCTTATAGAACACTTTAAGAAGCATCTTGCTCCGTACAAGGTGCCCTCGGAAATTGAATTCAGAAGCTCCCTTCCCAAAAGCGCCATAGGGAAGATCCTTCGCCGCATCCTCCGAGAGGAAGAACTGAAAAAGGCTAATCAAGCCCCATGATACGCATACATTGGTAATGGTAGGCGATATTTGCGTAAAAGAGTACCGTTCCCATTATACCCCAGAAGGCACTCAACACAGGGATTCCAAGCATTCCAAGTAAAAGGGCCAACAACACAGAAATAGTGGCCGTGCATACCGCCACAAAGGTTATGGCTACTCCAGGCTTCCACAGCCCCGGCTTCAAAGAGAGCATAAAGTAACGCGGAGTAAGTCCCTTGATAGCTTCTTTAAAACCGTTCCAGAAGCCCTTTTTAAGGAGCCCCCTTGCCATGGCCACTGAGGCTGTGAAGAAAAAGTTGAAGGCTACGTAAAGGGTGAGAAAGAACATGAACATCACATAAAGAGCAGTTCGCTCCGTTCCCACCGCCTGCTGCCATTTTTCTGGACTGAAAAGAGCAAAAGACAGCACAGGTAGCGTGGTTGCGGATAAAAAGAGAAAGGAAGAAATCACAATTACACCCGTATTTATTGCCATTCCCAGATAGGCTCCCAGAACCGCTCCCTTGTCCACCTGTTTCAGATAAACCCCCAGATCCTTTGAAATCCCCTGCCTCACCTTCTCCGGATCACCCCCTGTGTCTTCAAGGATGCGCAAAATGGCTGCCATAAGAGTAGTTAGTACCAAAGATGAAATCAGCCCCGACAGCTTACCCACGACAGGAAGGGAAGCCAAAATAGAAGAAAAGCCAATCCAGACAAAAAGAAACAGATTCAACCTCCAGCTGGCAGAAAGCATGGCCACAAGAAGGGAGATCACAACTGAAGTCCCTTCTCATCAAGGGTCTTTTTGGCAACTTCCATTGACTCCTTAACCGCTTCCCCACCAAAGCTCCTTTTAAACTTGTTCCCCAATACTGCCTCCAAAACCTCCGACAGAGCAAATCTTTCCAATGGCCTTGAAGGCAGATATCCTTCCTCAGTTTTTTTAATCAGCCCCTTCTCCTCAAGGATCTGCAGCACCGAAGAAACCACAGCCTCCGGTTCTCCCACAGCCTCAGCGTCCCTCCACGGAACAAACTCTTTCCCTTCACCAAACCGCTGGTAAAGCCTTCTGATTACATCAAGGGCTACCGACAGCCTGTGAACAGGGGTGCCCTCCACATCGGGGCGGTAAAACCTCCAATGCTGATAAACAAAAGCCATCTGCGCCCCAGCTAAAAACACCATCCAGTTCCAGTAGATCCAGATCAAAAACAGTGGAATAGTGGCAAAGGAACCGTATATGGCGTTGTATTTTGTAACGCCTATCTGTAGCTTTATGTAAGCAAACTGCACCAACAACCACCCTACACCGGCAAAGACCCCGCCTACAAGGGCTGCCTTGGCGTTAACATGGGTGTTGGGCATGAACCTATACATGATCACAAAGGTAGCAATTAGAATGAAAAACGGCAAAGCCTTCACAAGAACCAGGGAAAGAATGGGAATGGGAAGGTACTTATCAATAAGAGCTACACTCTTTTTAAGATGGGTTGCCGCCAACGCACCCCAAGCTATGTTGATGGAAATAGGCATAATTATGGTCACCGCTGTGTAGTCCAAGAGCTTCCTGCCCCACGGTCGGTTCTTTTTCACCCTCCATATCTTATTGAGGGCCTGTTCTACCCTGCTCAGGGTGGAAACTACCGCCCATATAAGCCCCAGCATACCGAAGATGCCCAAGGTGGCAAAATTTGTCTTCTCCACATATTCAAAGACCTTATCCACAGCATTTTTAATGTGCCTCACAAACGGATTCTTCCCCTCTCCCTTCTCGGAAGTGAGCTCATCAAGCTGCTGGACAAACTGATAGGCCATTTTCTTTACCTGATCACCTGCCCCCAGCCCTTTGAGAACTGCCGTTCCAAGGGCCATAACGGGAACTAAAGAAAGCACCATTATGTAGGTCAGGGCACTGGCTCTAAGGGCAAGGGCATTTTTCTTGGCCTCCTGAGAGAAAAACACAGACATACGCAAAAGTGTCCTAAGAAAGCTTTCCCACTTCCCTCCCTCTGTATCTTCCCAAGTCCATCGGTTTAGGGCACTTACCTTTTCCTTGACCCTCTCTTTTCTCATACTTTCTTCTGTAGCTTCTTTTGCCACCCTTTGCAATTTGGGGTTGCACGACTGTTAAAAAGCCCTAACTTTAGAGGAAGGAAAAATCTCTCGGAGGGAATGCCATGAAGGTTGTGGTAGTGGGTGGACTGGCAGCGGGTCCCAAAACAGCAGCCAAGATAAAGAGGCTCTGTCCAGAGGCGGAGGTCACCATAGTGGAAAAGGGAAGGTACCTCTCCTTTGGCACATGCGGTTTCCCGTACTTTATTGAGGGGAAGGTAAAGGACATCACTGATCTCATGAAAACATCCACCGGTGTGGTAAGAGACGCTGTTTACTTCAAAGAAGTAAAAGGGATAGACGCCAGAACCCAATCCACCGTGGTGGCAATAGATAGGGAAAACAAAAGGGTAACGGTGAGGGATGTAAACAACGAGACCTACACCATGGAATACGATTATTTAGTTCTCGCCACCGGAGCAAGGCCGGTTAAGCCTCCCATTGAAGGGATAAACTTCAGAAACATCTTTCAGGCAAGAACTCCGGAGGATGCCATAGCCATTGACAAGTTTTTGAGGAACTATCCCGAATGCAATGTGGTGGTTGTAGGCGGAGGTGCCATTGGACTGGAGATGGCAGAAGCCTTTGCCTCAAGGGGAGCCAATGTAACGGTGGTGGAGATGTTCCCACACGTGCTGCCTCCAGTAGAGCCTGAGATAGCCCTTATAGTGGAACAACACTTGAGCGAAAAGGGAGTAAAGGTGCTTACATCAACAAAGGTGCTTAAGTTTGAGGACGATGGCGAGGGACATGTGGCCAAGGTGATAACCGATAAGGGTGAAATACCGGCGGACATGGTGCTTCTCTCAACCGGTGTGAGGCCCAATGTGGAGCTTGCTAAAGAGTGCGGCCTGAAAACCGGCGACACGGGGGCCATATGGGTAAACGAAAGGATGCAGACCAGCGATCCCTTCATATACGCCGTGGGGGATTGTGCAGAAACGGTAAACATCATAACCGGTCAAAGGGTATTCATCCCGCTGGGATCCACCGCCAACAAGCAGGGAAGGGTAGCAGCCATCAACATTTGTGGCGGAGAGGCTACTTTTCCCGGTGTGACAGGAACCCTCATACTGAAGGTATTTGATCTCACCGTGGCAAGAACTGGTTTAGGCTTAAAAGACGCCCAGAAAGCGGGCTTCGACCCTGAAAGGGTTATAATCTCCTCTCCAGACAAGCCAGAGTTTATGCCAGAGGCAAAGCTTTTGATACTTGAGCTAATCGCAGACAGAAAAACAGGAAGGATCCTTGGAGTTCAGGCAACTGGCTACGGCGATGCCAACAAGCGTATTGACGTGGCATCCACACTTCTCTTCTTCAAAGCCACTGTAAAGGATGTGATGGGTATAGATCTCGCATACGCACCACCATACGCTCCCGCAGTGGACAACATTATCAAAGCCGCATGGGCTATGGAAAACAAACTCTCCGGTAAGATGGATGGCATCACAAGCCTACAGCTTAAAGAAAAGATAGATGCCAAGGAAGATGTTTTGATCCTCGATGTAAGGGCGCCTTGGGAATGCATGGAGCTCAACCTGCCCGTGGATGTGGTTAACATCCCCTTGGGGCAACTCAGAAGGAAACTTATAGAGCTTCCCAAGGACAGGGAAATCGTGGTCATCTGCAAAAGTGGCTTGAGAAGCTACGAGGCGTACTGCATACTCAAAGGGGCTGGATTCGACAATGTAAAGGTGCTTGAGGGAGGACTTGCAGCGTGGCCCTTTGAAAAAGCCCCCAAGTCAGCCTGTTAACCGTTACCAAAGTTGAGTAGCAGCAGGGTGGCTAAAGAGAGATATATAAAATTGGCCAAAATATCGCTGAAGGTGGTGATGAAAGGACCAGACGGAAGAGCTGGATCTATGTTGAACTTCTTGAAGAAAAGCGGAGTAAGGGTTCCCACGCTTGCGGTGATGACCATGGACACCAATATGGACAGTCCTATCACCAAACTGAGGCGGTGGTCCCATTGAAGAACGTAAACGGCCACGGCGGCCACCGCCCCTGCAATGATTCCCATGATGAAACCTACCCCTATCTGCCTAACCACCACCTTCCATGGCTTTTCAATATCTATTCTGCCTGTAGCCAAGGATCTTACCACGATGGTCTGCGACTGGTTGCCCACGTTGCCCGCCAGAGCCATAACGAGAGGAATGAAGAAAGAAACAGAGACAAACTCCTTTATGGTGTTGTTGTAGAAATGTATCACGTAACCTGAAATCAGTTCCCCTATAAGACTGAAGCTTAGCCATGGAAGCCTGTACATGGCTATTTTGAACAGAGATTTTTCCCACAGCTCTTCATCGGTGGTACCCACCATCTTGTAAATATCTTCAGTTGCCTCCTCCACAATGATGTCTATCACATCATCCGCAGTAACAATTCCCACCAGCTTCTTCTCCGCATCCACCACCGGCACGGCCAGAAGGTCGTACTTGTCAACTATACGGGCAACCTCCTCCTGATCGGTGTCAACGGTCACATATATGACATTGGGGTTCATCACCTCCTTAAGCTTTTTGTGAGGATCGGAAAGGATAAGCTCCCTGAGAGATATTACTCCCACCAGATGGTTCCTTGAGTCCACTACATACAGGTAAAATACCTCTTTATCCTTAGCCTTCCTTACCTCCTCTATGGCCTGCTCCACGGTAAGGTCTTCGTGGAGGGCCAGAAAATCGGTGGACATTATACGGCCGGCGGTTTCCTCACCGTACTGAAGCAGCTTCCAGATCTCCGTGTAGCGCTCAAGGAGCGGAATGAGCTTCTCTTTCTTCTCATCGGGAAGGGCATCCACAAGCATAATGGCATCATCCGGCGGGATGTACTTTATGTACTCGGCAAGCTTCTCAGGACTTATCTTGTCCACGATCTCCGTAAACGTGAGAGAATCTAACTTGGTCAGAACGTTGGCTATCTGCTGGGGAGAAGCTACCCTGAGTAGCTCTTCCCTTTCTTCCCTGCTTAGGGCCTTCAAAACATGTGCAAAATCCGCCGGGTGCAGTTTATCCAATAGCTTTTTAAGATGCGTATAAGCCTTTTTCCTGAGAAATCTCCTTACAGTGGCTACAATGATCTTCCTGCTCTTTGGAACCTGATCTATTCCTTCCTCAGGTAGTAGCCCAGCTCCCTCAAGCTCCCGCTTTTGCGCCTCCATTTCTCCTTCACCTTCACCCATAAATTGAGGTACACCTTCTTCTGGTAGAACCTTTCAAGCTCTTCCCTTGCGTACTGGCCTATCTTTTTGAGCATACGGCCGGATTGCCCTATTATTATCCCTTTTTGAGAGTCTTTTTCAACAAAGACATAGGCGTCAATTACCACTACATTCCCTTTGTCCTTTATGTTCTCCACCATCACCGCAGTGCTGTAAGGAATCTCCTGGCGTGTGAGGTTAAATATCTTCTCTCTGATAATCTCAGACACCATAAAGTACTCCGGCTGATCCGTTACCATCTCTGGTGGATAGTAAGGATACCCCTCAGGCAAAAGCTCCAGCACGGCATCTATCAAATCCGAAAGCCCCTCCCCCGTAACCGCCGATGTGCAAACAGACCTCTTTACGTCCAGAGCCCGTCTTATCTCTCTCTCCACCTGTTCGGCTCTTTCCCTGCTGGTTAGATCTATCTTGTTAAGGGCACAAACCACAGGTGTCTTCTCCTGAACCTCCCGAAGACGCTCAATAACCAGCGTATCCTCTTCGGTAAGTCCCTCTTTAACATCCACCACCAGAATTGCCACATCCACATCCTTAAGTGCCCTGACAGCTACCTCCACCATATACTCATCTAGTCTGTACTTCGGCTTGTGAATGCCAGGTGTATCAAGAAAGACTATCTGTCCGTTTTCCAGATGCTTCACTCCAAGGATACGGTTTCTCGTTGTCTGTGGCTTATCCGACACGATAGCTACCTTATGTCCAAGTATAGCATTAAGCAGGCTGGATTTGCCCACATTGGGACGCCCAACAAGGGTGGCAAAGCCCGCTTTAAAACCCTTCGGAACCTCTAAAGGATCCATATTCACCTCCCCAAAGGTCTTAGCCAAACAATAGTGTCAAGCCCTTTTGTTGGCAAGCCAAGGTTGATTTTTACCGAGCCAAACTTAAAAATAGCAAAAAGGAAGGAGCCAATCTTGCAATCGCACACCTGCAAAATAAACCGCCTCATTGTAATAGGAGGTCCCACCGCTTCGGGAAAAAGCGATGTGGCCATAGAACTTGCCAAAATACTGGACGGAGAAATTGTA
Organism: Aquificota bacterium; assembly: GCA_015494645.1. Classification (GTDB taxonomy): domain Bacteria; phylum Thermosulfidibacterota; class Thermosulfidibacteria; order Thermosulfidibacterales; family Thermosulfidibacteraceae; genus Thermosulfidibacter. The sequence goes on along the minus strand of WGAU01000060.1, from coordinate 4,839 downwards.
AATGCCGACTCCGTTCAGATCTACAAGGGTATGGACATAGGCTCAGCCAAGCCCCCCCAAAGCGTTAGAATGACCGTACCCCACCACCTGTTTGATGTGGCTACATTAGACGATCCTTGGGATGTGAAAACATACGAGGTGGCAGCCCGAACAAAGGTGGAAGAGATCTTTAAAAGAGGCAAAATACCCATAGTGGTTGGAGGAAGCGGCTTCTATATAAAAGGCCTTCTCTGCGGAGTTCCAGAAGAGACACCTAAGGACGAAAAGCTGAGAAAGATTTTAACATCAATGGACAGAAATTGGCTTCTTAAAGCACTTCAGAAACTTGACCCAGAAAGGGCAAGGGAGCTTCATCCCAACGACACAAAGAGGATTGTAAGAGCCGTTGAAATGTGCCTTCTAACAGGCCGTCCCGCCTCATCTTTTAAATGGCAAGAGAAGGAAAGATGGAAAGCCCTAAAAATAGCCATCATCAGACCTTCGGAAGAGCTTAAAAAACGCATCTATCAGAGAGTTGAGACAATGATGGAAATGGGCTGGCTTGAAGAAACCAAGCAACTTGCTGAAAGCTATGGTTATCAGAACAGGATTCTCAACTCCACCTTGGGCTACAGAGAGCTCATGAAGCATCTTAAAAGAGAGCTGTCCCTTGACCAAGCGGTTAGCCTCATCAAGAGAGAAACGTACAAATACGCCAAAAGGCAAAAGACATGGTTTAGAGGCGAGAGTTTCGTTTTTGTAAGGCCAGATGTAGAAGAGATAGCAAAGCTGGTTAAAAGATGGCCGAATGATTAGGATAACCGGCGGAGAGGCCAAGGGAAGAAAGATAAAAAGCCCTTCGGGAAGGAAGACACGGCCTATACTTGCAAGCATAAGGAAGGTGCTTTTTGACACATTGGGAGACAAGGTGGTTATGTCAAGGTTCCTTGACGTATTCGGTGGGGTAGGCACCGTTGGCATAGAAGCACTGAGCAGGGGAGCAAACCACGTGATCTTCGTTGAAAAGGACCCAAAAATGGTTACTCTTATAAAAGAAAACCTTGAGCTTTTAGGCTACTCTCACAAGGCAATTGTACTCAAACTGGACGCTTTTAGACCAAAAGTGTTGCCACACTACTCCCCCTTTGACGTCATATTCTTAGGACCGCCCTACGGCATAAAGGGCATTGAAAGACTTCCCTCCCTGTACCTTCCCTTTCTCTCAGATAATGGGATCCTTGTTATACAGCACCATCACAAGACAAGGTTTGATTTTCCCGCGGATGTTGTTGTAAAAGAAAAAAGGATCGGAGAGAATCAACTCACCTTCGTGATGCGGGAGGAAGTATGAACGACAAGCTGGCCATATACCCGGGGACCTTTGATCCTATAACCTACGGCCACCTTGACATACTGGAGAGAGCAGCCAAAATTTTTGACAAAGTCATCATGGCAGTGGCCCACAACCTTCCCAAAAAGCCCCTCTTCACCGTTGAAGAAAGAATGGAAATGATCAGACACTGTGTTAGGGAAAAGGGTCTAACCAATGTAGAGGTGGATTCCTTTGACACCCTTTTGATAGAGTACGCCCGCCAGAAAGGTGCTAACGTTATCATAAGAGGACTAAGGGCCATTTCTGACTTTGAATACGAATTCCAGATGGCCCTCATGAACAGAAAGCTCTATCCAAAGATAGAAACACTCTTCATGATGCCCAATGAACAATTCACCTACGTTAGCTCCCGCATAGTCAAAGAAATTGCCTCTTACGGCGGAAGCGTGCACTGCCTCGTTCCACCCTATATAGCAGAAAGGCTATACGAAAAGCTCAAAAAGAGCTAATCCTCCGTGTTTATACCTATTCTGAGATTGCCCCACACCTTGCCTTCAACATAAACGGGCATATCCGCTTCCAAAAGCACTTCCCCCGTATCTCTGAAGTAAACTTGCAACAGTAAGTCGTCTGTATTTCTCGCCGCCCTTAGGCCCACTGGATCCTGGTATATCCTCTGTCCCCTGCTGTACTTAAGATCCTCCTCGTAGTTACCCGTCATAGGCCTGTCAAACTTGCTGTTATGGGCGGGGCAGTATCCGTTGTTATCAACCACAACGAAATATAGAAACTTGGGATGCTTGCTCAAATACTCATCCTCAATGGGCTGTATATAGCGCTTAAAGAAATCTGTAAAACGAGTCTTATACTTTTTAGGGTTGGTGTTGGGTATCTCAACGTAGTTTCTATCCCAGATATCGGCGCTTGAAATGATCCCCTTCTGCAGCGCATCTTCTATGGTTCGTTCAATCTTGGCCTTTCCTTCCCTTGCTATATCAAAAAGCTCATCCATGGAATGTCCGGTCCTGAACTCTCTAAGAACCTTTGTGGTAATCTCCAAGATAGTCTCCAAATCCGAGGAACCCTGAGCCACCTCGTCAAGGGAAGAAACTACTATGTTGAAGGAATTGGTAAGGGAATGTACCGTCTGGGATATTTCCTCAGAACTTGCCGCCTGCTCCTCTATGGCTGTACCCACCGAGCTTATCATGTCTTTTGCCCTGTGGATCTTCTCGTTGAGCACCTCCATCTCAGAGGTGAGGGAATCTATGCTCTTGTCAGACTCCTCTATTTTCTGGGTAATGAGTTTGTTCTCCTCTATCAGCTCCTTGATGTCCTCGGAGATACTGGTTACCGTCTCGTTTATCTCCTTGGATCTTTTTAACGTTTCCTCGGCAAGCTTCCTCACCTCGTCGGCAACCACGGCAAAGCCTCTTCCGTGCTCTCCCGCACGGGCCGCTTCAATAGCAGCGTTTAAAGCAAGAAGGTTGGTCTGATCCGCTATGTTGTTTATCACCTCCACGATGTTGAGAATGTTTCCTATACTGCTTTCCAACTTTTCCGTAATCTGCTTTCCGTGGCTACTGGCCTCCAGCACCTCTTTGGAGCCTTCGTTTATCTCTTCAATGACCTGCACCGTTTTTTGAGTGTACTCTTCCACCTCGTCCATAAAGACTTTAAGCTCCTCCATGCTATGGGAAATTTCGGTTATGGCTTGAGTGTTCTCTTTTATGGCTATGTTTATGGCGTCTATGTTCTCTTTAATCTCCTTGATGTTCTCGTTAACCGTTTTTAGGATGAACTTGAGACGTCCATTGAAAACAGCCGCTTTAGTAGCCTCCCCCACCAGAAACTGAAATATATTCCTCACAGAGCCCAGCAACCTGCGGGCTACTCTGCCATCCTCTGTGCCCTCAGGAATCTCTTCCACCTTCCTCAGGTCAAAGAGATTTCCTGCAACGACCCTCTTAAGAACACCGCTGTTCTTGCCGCCAAAAAGTCCCATCCTTCTATCCCCTCCTGCTTTTGTACCTCTCAAAAAGCTCACTCTTTAATACAAGGGCAGACACCGGAATGCCTTCCCTTTCTATGCTTTCTTTCCCCCCCTCTCCTCTATCCACCAAAGCAATTACTCTAACCACCTTCAAACCATAATCGGACGCAGCTTTTATAGCTTTAATGCTGGAACCACCTGTGGTTATCACATCCTCAAGGATCACAACCCTCTCTCCCGGCTCAACAGGACCCTCAATCAACCTTCCCGTGCCGTGATCCTTCGGCTCCTTCCTCACCACAAAGGCCTTCACCGGATGTCCCTTAGAGTAACTTGTGTAGGCTAAAGCGTAGGACAAAGGATCCGCACCCATGGTGAGGCCACCTGCCGCGGTCACACCAAGATCCTTAACCTCCTCAAAGAGCAGATGGCCTATTATGTACATACCCTCAGGATCCATGGTAACAGGCTTGCAGTTTATGTAATAGTTGCTCAGCCTACCCGAAGCCAACTTAAACTTAGGCTCCTGAGAGTACATAAAGGAGCGCTCAAGAAGCATCTCTATAAGCCGTTCTCTCAAAGGACACCTCCACCAAACATAGCTAAAGCGCTTTACTTGTAAGCAACTCTCATGTCAAGTAAATGTTGCACAAAAATAGGAGGTTTTGCCTTGCCAAAGGCATTCATGATCGCCGGAATAGGAAGCGGATGCGGAAAAACTACAGTTACCTCTGCCATAATCTGCGCTTTAAAAGCGAAAAACTATAAAGTACAACCTTTCAAGGTAGGACCGGACTATATAGACCCCCAACACCATTCTGTCTTAGCAGGGACTCCATGCAGAAGCTTGGACTGCTGGCTCATGGGCGTAAAAGGGATGAAAGAGAATTTCTACACCTCCTTAAAGGACGCCGATGTAGCGGTAATTGAAGGAGTGGGCGGGATATACGACGGACTTGGGATAAAGGCCTTTGCCTCCAGCGCCTATGTGGCAAGGCTGTTAGACGTTCCCGTGTTCTTGGTAGTTGATGTGTGGGGAATATCAAGAACCACCGCAGCCATAGTTAGGGGCATAAAGGATTTTGAAAATGTGAAGATTGCAGGTGTCATCTTCAACTTTCTGGGCAGCGAAGGCCACTACAAGCTCCTGAAGGATATAATGAACACGCACCTGCCCGATGTTCCTGTGGTGGGCGGGATAGTAAGAAGCAAAAAGGGAATAGTCCCCGAAAGGCACTTAGGAATCCTTCAAGCCCACGAAGTTAACTGGGAAGAAAGAAGAGAAGTTCTGTTAGAGTTAGCACAGTCCATAGATCTTGAAAGGATTCTGGAACTCTCCGCAGACAAAAAACCGCAACCCAGAGCTCCAGCAGAAAAAAACTTCAGTGTCAAGGCAGCGGTGGCAAAGGATAGCGCCTTCTCCTTCATATACCCCGAAAGCGAGGAGGCGTTGGAGTCCTTAGGAGCAACGCTTCTTTTCTTTTCTCCGGTGAATGGAGAAACCATCCCGGCTGATGCACAAGCTCTCTTTCTC
>WGAU01000059.1 GCA_015494645.1 Aquificota bacterium | reverse complement strand
GTACTTCTTTGTTTCCTAAGGCAGATGATTGAAATGGTACCAAATTTTTAGACCACCAAAACTGTGAAGGTCGGGAGTTTTCTAAAAACAACTCTCGAAGTCGGGTTCTATTTTGAAAGGTCAGGTTAGACTTCTTGAAACTACGTCAAAGGTGAGGTCAGCTGTTTCGCCTTTTTGATATCTGTAAGAAGCTACAAAGGCGACCATTGCCCCGTTGTCGGTGCACAGTTTGGGACTTGGAAATAGCACTTCTATGTCTTGAGAACCGAAATGTTCTGTAAATCTTGCCCTTAAATAGGAGTTGCAGGCCACTCCTCCTGAAACCACTACTGTTTTGACGGAGCGTTTTTTAACTGCAAGGTCTGTTTTTAGCAGTAATGCTTCAACCACGGCTTTTTGAAAGGATGCTGCCACATCTTCTTTCTTAACGTTTGGGTTCTTTTTGACGAAGGTTGCTACAGCGGTTTTGAGTCCAGAAAAGCTGAAATTGTACCCATCTACTTTGGCTATGGGGAAGTCCACAGCGTCTGGATCTCCCTTTTTGGATATTCTGTCTATTACGGGTCCTCCCGGATAACCTAAATCCAATAGCTTAGCTACTTTGTCAAAGGCTTCTCCTGCAGCGTCGTCTAAAGTGCCTCCCAAAGGCTGCATCTTGCCAAAGTCTTCAACAAAGAACAGGTTTGTATGTCCTCCTGAAACTACCAAAGCTATGAAAGGGAAGTTTACTTTTCTTTCTAAGAATATGGCAAAAGCATGGGCTTCCAAGTGGTTAACGGGAACTATGGGTTTGTTAAGTGCGAAGGAAAGTCCTTTGGCGAAGGTGGCTCCAACTATTAAAGAAGGTACCAGTCCTGGTCGGTTGGTGACCCCTATGCAGTCAATTTCTCTTAAGGAAATTCCTGAATCTTTGGTAGCCTTGTCCAGTAGAGGGAGCAAGGTATCAAGGTGCTTTCTTGCTGCAAGTTCTGGGACAACGCCTCCAAATACAGAGTGAAGTTCTGTTTGGGATGCTAACAGGTTTGTTAAAAGTTCCTGACCATCTTTGAGTATGGCTACTCCTGTATCATCGCAGGAAGTTTCTATCCCAAGCACTATCATGGCTGCACCTCAAAATGGTACCTTTGAAGTTTTCTGGGTACATACCATTCTTCAAAGTTGTACCATATACCAGCTCGCTTGGGCTTAACATTCTGGAATCGCTTGTGCAGTATTGAAAGGGAATCTGGCACGTAGAGGAAGGTGTATGGTTGATCATCGTATATTATGCGCTGTATCTTCTTTAAAAGTTTAGCTCTCCTTTTTCTAACAAGGGTCTTTCTCGCCTCTTCAAGTAGCCTGTCAACCTCAGGGTTTTTGTATCCTACAAAGTTGAAGCTGCCGGGTTTTGTTTTTGAGGAGTGCCATATATCGTAAGGATCTGGATCGTAGCCCAAAGCCCATCCCAAAATAACTGCTTGGAAGTTCTGCTCCATTATTCTTCTCAGGAGAGCCTGCCATTCCAGCACCCGGATCTTCACTTTTATGCCTATCTGTGAGAGCTGGTATTGGATGATTTCTGCGGTGGCGATTCTCTGAAGGTTTCCTTGGTTGGTAAGTATTGTGAAGATAAAGGGCTTTCCATTTTTGTCTAAGATCCCGTCTCCGTCGCTATCGGTCCACCCAGCTTCTTTTAACAGCTTTTGCGCCTTTGATGGTTGATAAGGATATGGCTTTAGCGATATGTCGCACGCCCATGAGGACGGAGGGAATATACCGTTGGAAACAGTTCCTAAACCTAAAAGAACCACATCAACTATCAGTTTTCTGTCTATGGCATAGGTCAAAGCTTGCCTTACCCTTTTGTCTTTGAATAGGGGAAGTCTTAGGTTGTAGCCGAGGTAGGTGTATCCAAAAGATGGATATCTTAACTTTCTAAAATTCTTCTGGAAAAAGGGAGCGTTAGTCTGCCTTTTGTACTGAAACGGGGTAAGTCCCATGTAGTCTAAGTTGCCGGACTGTAGCTCTAAAAACATGGTGGATGGGTCGGGTATGATCCTGTATATGATGCGTGCAATGTGTGGTTTACCTCTGAAATAGCGAGAATTTGCCTTTAGCACTATCATTCTTCCTGTTTCCCACTTTTCTAAAATGTAGGGACCAGTTCCTATGGGATGTCGGTTGTAGTTGGTTGTGTTGAGATCTTCTTTCTCAAGAAGATGCTTGGGTAAGATACCCATGGTCCATGAAGATAGGGCGGATGCAAAAGGGTGTTTATATGTAAATTTCACTGTATAGTCGTCTATCTTTTCGGCTTTTTCTATCAGCTCGTAGTCTCCGCTGTAGGGGGTGGCTACATTGGGGTCAATGAGCTTTTTGTAAGTGAAGATCACATCATCAGCAGTGAATGGATGCCCATCTTGCCATCTAACATCTTTTCTCAGGTGGAATATGATTATTTTACCATTGTCTTTTATCTCCCAGCTTTCTGCAAGGTCTCCTACAATGTTTAGATCGCCGTCGTATCTCACAAGTCCGTTGAAAATGAAACCAGAGATGGTGGCGGATGCTGAATCTGAGGCAAGGAGGGGAAGGAGTCTTTTGGGTTCTCCTATAGATCCTAAAACAATAGCATCGCCATAATCCTGTGCCTTAGCAGTGAGGTTTATTGATATTAAGAGATAGAAAACGATGAAGAGAAAGGCTATTCTACCTTTTTCCATTCATCGCTTTCCGAGTCTTTCCACTGTATGCGACCTGCTAAGAACTCCTGAAGGGCTACGAAGTATTCTTTGGAAGATGCTGGTTTTACCAAAGGCTGGTCTCCCTGATTAATGGCTCTTGCTCTCTTGAACAGGATAACAGAAAGCCTATATCTGCTGTCCACTTTATCTATAGCTTCATTTATGGCCTTTACTCTGTCCATCATACTCTTCATGCCTTCGCCTCCTTCAAAGCTGTAGCCTTTCTAAACAGTCTTTCCCAATATATGACTATTGGACTCGCTATGAAGATGGAGGAGTATGTACCTACGATGATGCCTACTGTCAATGCAAGGGCAAAACCTCTTATTACCTCGTTTCCGAGGATAAGCAAAGACAGTACGGCAAAGAGGGTGGTGAGAGATGTTAGAAGGGTTCTGCTTAGCGTTTCGTTTATGCTGATGTTTATAGTTTCTTCCATAGTTTTGCCTTTTTTGCCCATGTTTTCTCTTATTCTATCGTAAACCACAATGGTGTCGTTTATTGAATAACCGAGTATGGTGAGAAGAGCGGCCAGTATTTCAAGATCCATCTGAAGCCTGAATAGGGCAAAAATCCCCGCAGTTATGGTGACATCGTGGAAGAGAGCGGTTATAGCACCTATTCCGAAGCGAAACTCAAATCTCCACGCTATGTATAGTAGCATTGCGATGAGAGAAAGCACAATAGCCTTTATACCCTTGCGCTTGAGTTCTTTTCCCACTTTGGGTCCCACCATTTCTACTCTTCTTATCTCAAAATCTTTGCCGTAGGCCTTTTGTATTGCCTTCTTTGCCTTTTCCTGAAGTCCCTTAAGCTCACCAGAGCTCTGGGGGGTTCTGATTATCACCTCGTTGGGAGTGCCAAAGGATTGTATGGTGAAATCCTTGAACCCTGATGCTTTAAGTGCCTTTCTTAAGGCATCTAAGTTTGGTGGCGTTTTAAACTTCACCTGGATGAGGGTTCCTCCGGCAAAGTCAACTCCGTAGTTAAAAAATTTCCCCGTAGTGACTTTGTTGAAAATCATAGCACCTAAAGAAAGAACAATCAGGATGAGGGATACAGCAATAGCTTTTTCTTTATGCTTCATGAAATCAATTTGTGTTCCCGGTTTTATTATTTGAAACATCCTTGCCTCCCCTAAATGCTCAGCTTTTTGATGTTGAACTTGTCCACCAATAGTTCAAACATGCCTCTGCAAAAGACTATGGCGGTAAACATGCTGGCTATAATACCTATACTCAAGGTCACGGCAAAGCCCTTTATAGGGCCTGTTCCATACTGGAAGAGGATAAGTGCAGCTATGAGAGTAGTGATGTTTGCGTCCAAAATGGTTACTGTAGCCCTTTCAAAGCCAGCATCTATCGCTGCCCTTATAGTTCTTCCCAGTCTCAATTCTTCCCTTATGCGTTCAAAAATGAGGACGTTTGCGTCAACGGACATGCCAATGGTCAAAACAATACCTGCGATACCAGGTAGGGTGAGTGTGGCTCCAAAAGCGGCCAGTGCACCTAAGATTAAGATCATATTGAGAATGAGAGCTATGTCGGCTATAACTCCAGAAAGTCTGTAGTAAACCCCCATGAAGAGGACCACTACTATAAGTCCAACGATGGCTGCTCTTACTCCTTTCCTTATGGAGTCCATGCCTAAGGAGGGTCCCACGGTTCTGTTTTCAAGAACCTTTACCGGAGCGGGCAAAGCACCAGCCCTTAGCACTATGGCGAGATCGTGGGCTTCTTCAAAAGTAAAGCTTCCAGTTATACTGGCTTCACCACCGGTTATAGGTTCTCTGATAACTGGGGCGGAATAGACAGTGTTATCAAGTATGATGGCCAATCTTCTTCCCACATTGTTGGTGGTGATTTGGGCGAATATCTTGGTGCCTATCTTGTCAAACTTAATAGCTACGTAAGGCTCGTTGGTTCGGCTGTCCACCATTACCCTTGCGTCAACCAAATGATCGCCTGTGAGAAGGGTTTGTTTCTTTACAAGGTAGGGAATCTTTTTTACCTTACCGGTTCTTTTGTCTACTACTCTACCGTAAAGAACCTCATCCCCTTCGGGGATCTTTCCGGTGAGGGCTTCTTCTACAGAATGTTCTTCATCAAGGAGCTTGAACTCAAGCCTTGCGGTTCTTCCAATGATTTTTATGGCCCTTTCCGGATCCTTAATCCCTGGAATCTGGACGATTATCCTGTCTGTTCCTGCCTTTCTTATCTCAGGCTCCGCCACTCCAAATTCATCAATCCTGTTTCTTATAACTTCTAAAGTTTGGTCTAATGCGTTCTTCTTAATACGCTCAATTTCTTTCTTTGAAAGGGCTACATAAACCGTATCCCCTTCAATCCTCTCAATCTCAAGGCTGTGGTAATCTTTGAGAACTTCTTTTACCTTGTCTATATCCTCCTTCAATAGAAGCTTGATAACGATGCTTTTACCTTCTCTTTCAATTCTGTCTATGTCCACCTTTGTCTTTTTTAGCTCTTCTTCCAAGATGAGAGCGTATTTGTCTAAGTCTGCCTCAACGGCCTTGTCTAAATCAACGCCTAAGGCAAGGTAAACTCCTCCCTTAAGATCAAGCCCCAACTTGATCTTTTCCTTTTTTCCAGAAAGGGGACTTAGATAAAGAAGAGAAATAGCTGCTAAGGTTAGAACAGAAAACAGCCTTAACTTGTACCCCCTCATTTTTCAGCTCCTTTTCTCTCAACGATACTTGCTACCGCTCCCTTGCTTATTTCAAGCTTTGTGTTCTCATCTACCTTTATGAAGATGGTGTTTTCTCCGATATAGGTTACCGTTCCGTAGATTCCACCTATGGTGACTATGCGGTCTCCCTTTTTGAGACTTTCAATCATCTTTCTGTGCTGCTTCTGTCTTCTCTGTTGAGGCCAGATGAGAATAAACCAGAATACTACAAAGATTAAAATTAAAGGTATTATCTGCATCCAGCCAGAAGGTCTTGCTGCTTCTTGGGCTGCGTAGGCTACCGAGACGAGAACGGACAACATTGGTTACCTCCTGGTAGAATTAAAAATTGACTTGCCTTGAATAGCTTTAAACCGAGGATTTGTCAATTGGGAGGGGAAGAGGACCCTGAAAACGGGTCCTCTGGAAAACTTTAGATGACTTTTTTCTTTTTCAATTCTTCAAGGTCTTCTTTGGAAAAGTTGAAGAAGATTTTATAGATGTATTCGTTGTCTGCGCCTACAGGCCTGCATACCCATTTGACTCTTGGTGGAGTTTCTGTCATCTTCCATGGCTGGTTGCATATCACGAGCTCACCGTAGATAGGATCGTTAAACTTCTCAAAGCAGCCTCTCTCCCACCAGTTGTCGGTGTGCATGGCTTCCCATGCAGAACAGATCTTGCCGGG
>WGAU01000058.1 GCA_015494645.1 Aquificota bacterium | reverse complement strand
GCCTTATCTACTATACTTTTGATCTCCTCCAAACTTTTTACCTTATCACGAGAGGTCATCCTCAACTGCCTCCAGAAGTTCTTGGCATGAAACAGTAGCTGTTCCCATTTTCATAACCACTATGCCCCCAGCGTAATTGGCAAGCCTTGCAGCTTCGTAAAAACCTGCACCAGCAGCCAGGGCACAGGTAAAGGTAGCGATAACCGTATCACCGGCACCAGTCACATCAGCAACCTCGTCAGTGCCGTAAATATCTATGAACTTGGGCTGCTCTCCCCTCTCAAAAAGGGCCATCCCTTTTCTTCCCCTGGTTATAAGCACAGCTTGGTTCCCTGTTAGCTCAAGGAGGCGTCTTCCTGCATCAATAATGTTGTCATCGGTAATGCAGTCAATGCCAAGGGCATCGGCTGCTTCCGGTTCGTTGGGAGTACAAGCAGTCATTTTCCTAAACCTCAACACCTCGTACCTGGAATCCACAGTAACTATACCGTTCCAACGGGACAACAACTCCAGAAGAGCATCATCAACAGTGCCGTAGCCGTAATCGGAGATGATAACTGCATCAAGATGCGGCAAGGCTTCTTTCACCTTTTCTAAAAGTTTTTTTCTATACTCATTGGGAACTTTATCCTCCGGTTCTTTATCTATCCTCAGCACCTGCTGCTTAACCGTGTGGTGACTTCCCGCAAGTATCCTTGTTTTGGTAACCGTTCTCCTCTCAGGAATCAGAACGATTCCGTGGGTCGGTATGCCACGCTCTTCCATAGCAGCAACAAGCTTTTTGCCCTCGTTATCATCTCCCAAAAAGCCCAGAGGGACCGCACAGGCACCGAGACTCTTCACATTGTTAAGAGCATTTGCACCACCACCAAGGGCAATCTTTTCCCCTTCGTACCTTAGGATAAGAACAGGAGCTTCTCGGGACACTCTTGTCGCTAAAGAATAAACGTAAAGATCCAACACAAAATCGCCAATTACCCCTATCCTCACCCTATCAAAAGATGCGATAACCTTCTTAAGCCTTTTGAGAAAAGAACTCTTTTCCTGCATTTCCCACCTTCTTTATGATATCCATTCTTTCAAAAACCGCTCCTTCCTTGTCCAAATCACCGAACTTAAGATGCACATCCATGGAAACATTGAGACTGTTGAACCAGACCTTCACTATATAATAGCTTGCAACAAACATGTTGTCCCCTTTACCCGCTCCTACGTTTATGAAACAGCCCTTTTTTCTTTTCAATCTCTCTTTCTTGACAAAACTTCTAAACCAGAAAGGCTGACATCTATCTATAACTGCCTTGGCAGCGGACGGAGGGCCATAAAAATATACTGGAAGGGAAACAACAATGTAATCAGCATCTTCCAATAACGGGTAAAGGGCACACATATCGTCTTCAATTACACATTTCCCATTGACAAAGCACGCTTCGCATCCCCTACAAGCGGAAACATCAATACCCGCAAGATTAAATACAATCACATCATAACCGGTTGCTCCTTTCAAAAAGAACTCAAGAAGGGCTTTAGAGTTGCTGTTTTTCCTGAAACTACAGTAAAAACCAGCAACCTTGGGCACTTTTGTTCGTCCTCAATCACCTTGGCTGGTAGTCTCTGGAATATCAAGAGTTGCCTTTAACTTTTCTATATTGGTGGTCTGTATAAAAGCTCTACCAGGCCCGGTTAATGTTGCCAAGAAAAGACCTTCTCCACCGAATATAGCGGTCTTTATACCCCCAACCAACTCTACACTATAGGTCACCGTTGAATCAAAACCCACAACGCAACCTGTTTCTACCTGTATCTTCTCCCCCGGATCCAACTCGTACTTTATAAGGTCACCCGCAGCATTTACAAAAACTACTCCTTCCCCTTGAAACTTCTCAAGTATGAATCCCTCCCCTCCGAAAAAGCCTGCTCCTAACTTTTTTTGAAAGGTAATGGTGAACTCTACCCCAGAAGTAGCACACAAGAAAGCATCCTTCTGGGCTATAAAAGGCTTTTCCAGCGTTATCTCAACTGCCTCTATCTTTCCCGGAAGACCACCTGTAAAACAAACCTCTCCCTTTCCCTCTGCGCATCTGAAATAGGTTACAAAAGCTGATTCCCCTGCGATTTTTCTCTTTAGCAAGCCCATAAGCTTTCCACCCCACCCTTTTCCTGTTAACCTTGTTTCCATTTCCACATTGGACGTCTTACAAACCATATTCCCTGCCTCTGCATAAACCTCTTCCTCCTCTCTCAACACAACCCTAACAGCCTGAAAGTTGCTGCCTAAAATCTCATACTCCACCTTTGGCCTCCTTTTAACTTTCTTGATTCACTTTATATCATTTTCTACAATGTTGGAATAAATTTTGGCATGACAAGGCTGTTAATATTAGGCACAGGAACCGATCAAGTTGAAGGCATACTTGAAGCCCAAAGGTTTGGTTTATACACAATCGGCCTTGACTGGAACGAAGCATCGGACGGTGCAAAGCTCGTTGACGAATTCTACAAGGTAAACATCAAGGACATCAAGGAGGTAGCCCAGTTTCTGGATGGTTACCCTCACTTAGTTCACGGAGTTATCGCTTTTGGAGTGGATATACCAGATGTCCTTGCTTTTGCTGCAGAAAAGTTAAACTGCTATTTCCAGCTTAATTTTGAAAGGGCAAAGATCTCCAAGGACAAATACAAAGCAAAAAAGCTTCTTAGAGAAAGTGACGTTAGAGTTCCACCTTTTGCACCTGTACATTCCCCAGACGACATCTCCTCTTTTATAAGATATTATGGTTACCCAGTTGTATTAAAACCTGTGGACAACAGTGGCTCCAGAGGGGTCCTTTTAATTGAGAAGAACACGGATATTAACTGGGCCTTTGAGTATTCAAAAAGGTTTGTAAGGAACAAGAGCACAAATCCATCTTTGATGGTAGAAAAGTTTATATGCGGAAGACAACTTAGTACAGAAAGCATCATAGTTGATGGGAAACTTTTCACTGTAGGATTGTCCGATAGAAACTACGAGCTTTTGAATAAAACCAAACCATTTATAGTAGAAAACGGTGGAGACCTCCCCCCTGAGCCTCTACCCACGTTTAAGAATTACCAAGAACTCATATCAGCCATTGATGAAGAGCTTTCAAAAGCATTAAGGGCATTCGGATCTGGAAATGGCACCATTAAGGGCGACATTGTAGTCGACGAGCACGGACAAGTCTGGATTATTGAAGTGGCATTTAGGCTGTCTGGAGGACTTTTTTCCACCATTGAGATACCCAAAAACACAGGCGTCAATTTTGTCAAAAAGGCCATTGAAATACAGCTTCAGGGAACGTGCAACACGAAAGATCTCAGCTATAGAATAAAAAACTTTGTGAGGTTGAGATATATCTTCATAGAAGTGGAGAAAGGCATCGTTAAAAGAATAAAGCTACCACAGATGGAAAATGTTATCTTCAAAATATACTGCAAAGAGGGCGAACCTTTAAGCTTCCTAAAGACCTTTGAACTCCCCAAGAACAAGCTCTTGGGATATGTCATATGGGAAAATACAAAGCAAAAAGTGCTTGACATAGAAAAACAACTGTTAGAAACTTTGGAGGTAGAGGTTTCCACCCAATGAAAGCTTACATAATCTTTCATCATAATCTTCTCTATTCTTCTATCCCACCGGCCCATTATGAGTACGTAGTTAACAAGATTTATGACTTTCTCCTGGATCTTGCCTCTGTGATTCCACTTGGAATAGAGTTTAACGGATGGACCCTTGAGAAAATTTCTCAAATATCCCCTGATTACATAATAAAGCTCAGGCAGTACATTGAAGATGGAAAAGTGGAAATCGTGGCCTCATCTTACACCCAAGCCATCTTTCCCCTCATCCCTTACGAAGTGAACAAGAAGAACATTGAGCTGGGACTCGAGGTGTATGAAAGGATCTTGGGAGTCAAACCAGAGATCTTCCTTCTAAACGAGATGGTCTATTCAAGGGGAACAATTGCTCTAATCAGAGAGATGGGCTTTGATGCCTTTGTGTTTGACTGGGTAAATGCAATAAAAGGCAATACTTGGGCACAAACTATCCCACTGTGGGAAGTAGTTGAAAATGAAGGGATGAAAGTACTTTGGGCTGATACTTACATGACCCAAAAATTCCAAAGATGCGTCTGGAAGGATATAGATTTTGAAGACTATTATCACTTTCTTGAGGAAAAGTTTAAGAAAAAACCTGCATCCGTTCCCATATATGTTGGAGATGCAGAAGTCTTTGAATATATTCCGGGAAGCTTAACGTTTGAAAAAAGCGGGGAAGATTTCAAAAGGATCACCGAGCTTACCCATGGACTTCTGAACATTGGACTTGAATTCGTTTTACCCAGTGAAATTGTAAAAAGAAAACCCTCTGTTAAGGTTGAAATAGCTACCCCGGACTATCCTGTTAGAACGAAGAAGCAACCCAAATACAATGTTACTCGCTGGGCAGTTACAGGAAGGGACGCAACAAGGATGAACGCTCAGTGCTACGAGCTTTATCAGAAAATAAGATATTCAAGAGACAAGGTATTATGGAAAAATCTTTGTATTTTATGGGGAAGCGACTTCAGAAGCAATACAACAGACGAAAAGTATCTGTTTTTTAGGAACCTCATGGGATACTCCCTTGAAAGGGCAGGCAAGAAGAAAAAATCTATCAATATACAAGAAGATCGCTTTGAACCGAAACTCAATGAGAAGGGAAGATACCTTGAGGTTGAAACACCCAACCATAGGGCTGTTTTTATAAAAAATAAAGGACTTGCGGTTAAGGAACTTGTCTTCAAATGCAAATCTCCTGATCCACTAATAGGCACTGTTGAGCATGGGTTTTACGATGATATTTCTCTTGGGGCTGATTTCTACTCCTTCCACACAATTATTGCTACAAGGGAAGGTATCCAGATAACGGATCTCTCTTCTGAAGCCAAAGTGGAAACCTTTTGGGATAAGGGACATTTCGTTATATCAAGCGGATGCATGGAACTCCCATACATATCCGTTATTAAGGAGTTTAGATTCTCTCGTCAATTGGAGGTTGTTTACAAGCTGTACTTCAAGGACCTTTATCCCATGTCGGTGAGATTGGGAATTGTAACAGCCCTGCCCAGCTCTTTTGACAAGAAAAGCCTGTTTTATGCTACCCACAACGGAGGGAAGGAGTTAGAGCGCTTTGAACTTTCGGAAAGAGACGTGAAGATGGACGTTCCTGTAAACTACATCGTAACAACTTCAGGATGCCTTGGAGCCACAGAAGGAATATTTGAGTTTGGAGACGCAAGCAAAAGTGTAAAAATCTATACAGACAAAGCAAAAACCTATACCGTACCATTGGTTAGATATGAAAAGCTGAATAACAACTTCTTCTTCAGAATCTACCACAGCCTCTGT
>WGAU01000057.1 GCA_015494645.1 Aquificota bacterium | reverse complement strand
ACTCTACATTTCTGCACAGCTCAAAAAAGTCTTTTGTCTTTGCCCTTATTTCCCTGTACTCCGGCAGAAATCTTCCTGCCTGTCTCATGAACCAGACAGGGATTGTTTCTGGGCGCTTACCTGATAGGGCTTTTAGAAATGGATTCACTATATTTCCTCCTTAGAAGACAGTTTAGGTTTGTAGCTACAGAAAGGCTCTTCTTCCATGTAATCTCCATATACTGCGTAAGCCCTTGCCCTGCATCCGCCGCATACTTTTACATACTCGCATCTTCCACAGCGTCCCTTGTAGCTTTTGAAGTCTCTTATATCGTTGAAGAGCTTTGATTCTTTCCAGATTTTTCTAAAACCTTCCTCAAACACATTGCCTGCGGATAATGGGAAATAACTGCATGGTTTGACATTACCGAAGCAGTCTATAAAAGCAATGGACTGGGCAGCTACGCATCCTTTGGCGCCTCCAGTGGAAAATTTTAATGAGCGTCTTTTGTAGTCTATGCCATGTTTTTTGGCGAGTTGTATGCAGATCCTGTAGTACATCGGTGCACAGGTAGGACGCACCAGCATATCCTTTTCTTCAAGTTCCATAAAGAAATGCCACTCCAATATCTTCTCGTAGTCTTCCTTGGATATTAGCTCATTCATTACCTCTTCACCTCTTCCTACGGGAACGATCATGAACATGTACCACGCTACGGGTTGGAGACTCTTTGCCAATTTGTAAACTTTTTCAATGTCGTGCTGGTTCCTTTTAGTAAAGGATGAATTTATCAGAAAAGGTATGTTGTGCTTTTTGAAAAGCCTGATGGCGTTCATGGTGCCTTCAAAGGCTCCAGGTTGCCTTCTGAAATCGTCGTGGATTTCTGGAGTTGACCCATCTATACTAAGTGAGACTATTTGTATCCCTGCTTCCTTCATTTTTTTACAAACCTCGTCTGTTACTAAGGTTCCGTTTGTGGCCATGCACATGCGCAGTCCCTTTTCGGTGCCGTAGCGAGCTATTTTGTCCCAATCATTGCGTAAAAGGGGTTCTCCTCCAGTTAAAACAACTGTAGGCTTGGATAAACTGGAGATCTCATCAATGAGCCAGTAAGCCTTGTCAAGGTCAAACTTCCCGAATTCACTGGAAACCGAGGATGCGCTGCGGCAGTGTATGCAGTTTAGATTGCATGTGCCGATGATTTCCCATGCTATCCACTTAGGTTCCCATTTCATGTGAGCGATATTATATGAAAACACAGCAGGTTGCAAACGAGGTGGTTCTAATGATTAAGGTAGGATGTTGTGGTTTTCCTGTCTCATACAAAAAATACATGAGGGAATTTACTGTTGTTGAGGTGCAACAGTCTTTCTACAGGAGGCTTGGGGACAAACAGGTGGACAATTGGATTAGAGAAGCTCCTGAAGGATTTGAATTTGTATTAAAGGCTCCTCAGTGTGTTACTCATCCTCCAAGCAGTCCCACTTACAGAAGAAGTCATTTAGGCAGAGATGAAATAGAGCAATGTGGCTTTTTTAAGCTTACCGATGTGGTGAAAAAGGAGATGGGGGATTTCATATCAAAAGCGGAAAGATTGAGGACTAAGATAGTGCTTTTTCAGACCCCTGCGTCCTTCAAACCCACCGAAGAGAATCTTTTGAACATGGAAAAGTTTTTTGATTATTTTGGAAAAGAGTTTCTATATGCTTGGGAACCGAGGGGTAGGGAGTGGAATGTCCAATTGGTGAGGAATGTTTGTGAGGAATTGGGTGTTATCCACGCTACAGATCCTTTTCTTGAAATGCTTCCTCAAACAGAAACCATTTACTTTAGAATGCACGGGGATTTAAAAAGCTACAGATATTCCTACAGCGATGAGGAGTTGATTAAACTCAAAAAAATGGTGAAGAACGCTTCGGGGTACGTCTTCTTCAATAACAGCAGCATGCTACATGATGCAAAAAGGTTTGCTGCTTTGATGAGTACGGATGTAGATAGTGGTTGAGGGAGCTTGGATGTGGCTCCCTCAACGTTGGTATCCTTTTATGTTACAGGGATGTTTATTAACTTTGTTCTGCCGTTACCTAATGTGACCGCTACTATTATAGAGCCTTTTGACTCAAAGGCATCAATATATGAGACTCCTTCGGTGAAGCCTTTTACAAAGACCTTTTCCCATCTGATGGCTCCACCTGCCCTGTAAACGCAGACTAAGTGATCTTCGCTGCACACCATGTATATCTTGCCGTTTACCACTACAGGCGTGGCATTCTTCCCGTAGATGCCAGTTGCTTTGGGTTCACTCCACCTGGCACCATCGGCACTCACGGAAAGGAACACCTGTACCAATGGGAAGCGGCTTTCAAGAAAAGCTACAAGGTAGCCTTTGTAGGATATTATCTTGCATCCTCTGAGTTCAGCTCCAAAATCTTCAGAAATGGCAACAAATCCTTTTAGATCCCAAGATTCGCCCATGTCGGTGGATGAGAAAACTACGGGAGAATAAAGCTTACATCCATAGGGGACACCAACAGCGGGCACGAAGATCTCACCGTTCAGTTCCACAGCCCTGCCACAGACCATGGCCTTTTTGAGATACGGGGAAGCCAAAACAGCAAACTTGGAAGATGAAAGTCCTTTCAAAACAGGTTGCCTGCCGGTTGTGGCAAAAACAGCCACATCTTCTCCCACTTTGGAGACAACCGGGGCAGCATCACCGTAAAATTCCTCTTCTCCCAAAGGATACCAGTTTCCTTTAAGAGATCCCTTAAGATATGTAACTTTACTTCCGTTTTTGGCGCCGATAAGAACATCTTTACCATCCAAAACTATGGTGGCTGCGCTAACATTATTTTCAGGAAGGATTGTCTCCAACATCGTTTCACCTCCAGTGAAATTTTTGCACCCATTCAGATTAGCAAAGAGCGTGCCATAATTTGACCATTTACTTGAACAGCTCCTTGGTATAGAAAAGATGGCATGGTTAAATTACTCAGTATAGCGGGATCTGATCCATCAGGTGGTGCTGGAATTCAGATGGATCTTAAGGTTTTCACTGCCCTGGGAGCTTATGGCATGGCCATTCCCACTTCCCTAACTGTGCAAAACACAAAGGGAGTCATAAAGGTTCATCCGGTAGATGTAGAAACTGTTACAGCGCAGATAAAAGCTGTCCTTGAGGATATAAAAGTGGATGGTGTGAAAATTGGTATGCTTGCCAATCCTAAGTTGGCCAGTCCTATGGCAGAGATATTCAAAGGAAGCCAGCTACCAATTGTAGTTGATCCCGTATTAAAATCCACCTCTGGAAAGATCCTTACCCAAGCGGATCTTGAAGATATGCTACCCCTTTTGAGTGTAGCTACTTTTCTAACTCCCAACACCAAGGAATTGAGAAGTCTTACTCAGACGGATAACATTAAAGAAGGGATTGGGATACTGAGAAAAAAAGGAGTAAAGGCTACAATTATAGTTACGGGAGCGGATGAATCCGAGACTATAGCAAAAGACTTCATAGCTGTAGGAGAAAAGATCATTTCCTTTGAGTATCAAAAATTAAAGATACCTCAGGGAACCCACGGAACGGGATGTGCATTCTCAAGTGCCTTAATTTACTTCTGGTTGTCGGAGAAGGACGCTGTTCAAGCTTACAAAAAGGCTCGTGCATTTGTGGTTAGTTGTTTGAAAGAAGCTGTTCCTGTAGGTAGTGGGTTGCTGCCTGTACAACCTGAAACCTTTTCAAGAAATGGGTTGAAACTTCAGGTGTTGCAAAGGCTCCAATCCGCTTACGAAAAGCTCAAAATAATCCCCAACATACACCTGCTTATACCAGAGGTTCAGTCCAACTTGGGTGAGGCTCTTCCTTTCCCTAAAATCGTAAAGGATGTAGCCGCTTTTCCGGGACGGATTGTGAGGGTTAAAAACAGCATAGCTACGCTTTCCCCCCCAGAGTTTGGAGCATCAAGCCATGTGGCAAGAATTATTTTAACTGCCTCTCGTTTTGATCCATCGGTAAGGGCCTGTATGAATATAAAATACAGGGACGAGTGGATAGAAAAGCTGAAGGGAAGCTTCTGCGTATCATACTTTAGCCGGAAGGAGGAGCCAGAGGATATAAAATCAAAGGAAGGAAACACCTTGGACTGGGGCACTGAGGTAGCCATAAAGAGGATAGGGCGTGTGCCAGACATAATATACGATTGCGGGGATGTGGGCAAAGAACCTATGATAAGGGTTCTGGGCAGGGACAGTTTGGAAGTCGTGGAAAAAATCTATGCAATTTCTAAGATTTTCTTTTGATGTAAAATAAAGCCCAAGGGGATATTCCCCTTGGGCTTGTCTAATTTACTTGACCACTCCAAGCAAGGCTTGATAGTGCTCTTCGGCTTTTTCAACTATGGACTGGGCGTAGTCGGGATTGTGTATGGCCACCAGTGGGTTTTTGAATAGTTTCTTTACAGACAGAATAACAGCGTAGTGTTGTCTAATAAGTGCTTCTTTATCCTTGGGAACTTTCTTTTCCTGTAGCAGAGCGGTGGCCTTTCTATATATATCTTTAGCTTTGTTAGCCAGTTCATTTACCTGATCCTTCCACTCGTCTAAAACTTCCCCGTATGAGGTGTCTCCATCGTGGCATTCTATGCAGTTTTTCTTTACTTCATCGTATTTAACCGAGACCGTTTCAGTAACATCGTGACAATCGGTACAGGAAACGTCTGAAACCATGGGATTTGGCTCACCTTTACCGAAACCTTTAACAGATGCTACGTAGAAGTTTCTCTCTAAAGAATGGCATTTTACACATTTTTCTGAAGCATCCTCCATCTGGTGATGACATTTCAGACAGTCTGATTCTTTGAGCAAAGTTACTCCGTGTCTTTCAACCGAATGGCATTTCATGCAAGGAATGTTACTCTTTCCTACATGTATTTGGTGAGGAAAAACCAATTTTTCTTTGAACAGTAGCTCTTCTGGCATACCAAGGCGGGCGTGACACATGGTGGTGCAGTAACCATCGGGAGTTGCTATTATTTTAGGCCTTGCAGGAGTTCCTTTGCCCAGTTTCTTGTTCATATTGTCCAGATGATCAACAGCCACCTTGAGCAACTTAACCGCATACTCTACGTTGTGCACGCCATTTGCAGCCTTAACAAAGTTGTAGTTATGTTCAGCCAGAGCATAGTCTTTCTTCAAAGCTTCATTTTTTGAGTTTTCTAACAAGCTTTTTGCGGTCTTAACTCTTTTGCCAACATACTTTACAAGTGCTGACAGATTTTTCTTCCAATCATCCAACATCTTGTCGTATCCTTCCTCGTGGCAGGCCACACAGGAGGCTCCAGAAGCGTATTTTGTGGTCTCTTTACCGTATCCTATAATGTTCTCTTTGATGTGGCACCCTTCACATGTAACCTGAGCCGCAAACATCCTGCTGGGTAGATCTCCAACTCCCTGACCACCAACTCCCATGTACATAGCTTTTTGCATGGTGTGCAGATTCTCGTGACAGTCTTTGCAAGTAACTCTGAAGGTCTTAACGAGTTTCACATTGCCATGCTCAATTGGAGAATGACATATGTAACAATCAATACCTTCCTGTTTTACATGAATATCATGAACTACTTTAGGGTTGTTAGGTTTCTTTCTCATAACATGGCATTGGCGGCACTTCTTCTCCTCAACAGCACCTGTTCCTTTTACAATCTCAATGTGACACTGGTCACAGGAAACGCCGATCCTCAAATACTCCTGATGACTGAACCTGAAGCCATGGTGTTCCACCACTTTCTTTGGAGTCCCGTGACAGGATGGACAGCCAGTTATAGACTGTCCTTTCCCTGCTCCCATGAAATGGCATATGAAGCACACGGATTTTTCAACAGTTACGTGCTTTTCTCCCTGAACAATATGGGAATGGCAACTTGAACATCTGAGCTCAACTCCTCTCAGTGGGCCAGAGAGATGTTGCTTGTGGTTGAATACAGGCCGGTCTTTAACCGCCAGTTTTTCAGAAAAGAGCTTTTTCTTATCATGACAGCCAGGCTGGAGACAAGCTGAGGAAGGCACATTGGATCTTGGATACATATCGTAAAGACCCAAATTGTATTTTATGGTTATGAAGGGCATCTTGAAGGGAATGTCCAGATGGCATTTATGACACTCAACAAAATTATGGTCGGAAGTCTTCCAGTTTTCATAGTAAGGCCTTTCATAGTGACAGCTCAAGCAGAATTCAGAGTTTTTAGATTTAGAGTAAATAACAACAAAGAAAATAATGAAACCTATGAAAGCAGCTCCAGTGAAAAGAGTAAAAAGGTCCCTTTTTCTCCTTCTTCTAAGCGCTGACTTCTCCATGCTTCTCCTCCCCAGTTCTTTCAGAGCTTTCCTGAGTTTGGAGTTTCTTTTTCATAATCTCTTCGTACTCAAGAGGATGTTCTTCTATCATCTCCTCCTCCGATATCTTACCTGTAAATATCACGGGATTCATAGGGAATTTTGAAGGATTGAGATGAGCATTATAAAAATGCCAGCATACAATTGCCAAAGTGGCAAGTAATGCTTCGTCGCTGTGGGCTATATGGGCAATGTCGGTAAAGTATTTTGGTAGGAATTTCATAGCTTTTTCGGGAAACCACAGGATAAGACCAGAGCCTATCATTATAAAGCAACCCCAGTACACTGCCCAATAATCAAATTTCTCTATGTAGCTGAATCTATCAAACTTAGGCTTTTCCTCTGTTTTACCAAGGTAGTACTTTATCATCTGGACAACATCTTTGGCATCTTTTGGCGTAGGAATTAGTTTCTTGAAGTTATAGCGACCATCTTTAGTAAATATGATGTAAAAAATGTGAAATATAGAAACAAAGATTAAGCCAGAGGCACCTATCCTGTGTAGTAATCTGCTGTTTTCTACCCCTCCTAAGAGAGAAAGTATCTTTCCAGAAATACCAACGTCATGGAACTTCAAAGGTAGTCCAGTAATCATAAGTATGATAACGCTGGTAGCGAGTATAGCGTGCTGAATTCTAACCCATATACTGAATCTCTCAAAGTACTTGACTTCCTTCTTTTTCTCTTCCTTAATTATGCGTCTAATCTCTTTAAGGACAAAGTCTTCCAGTTCTTTTATGGATGATTCTAACTTTTCTTTTGCCACGACATCAAAAGCGGCTGTTGTCAGGTTCTCAAGATCGCTGATTATTTTCTCTCTTTTTTCGTCGGAAAGATCCTTTATTGAATCCTTTATCTCTTCGTACACTCTTTCTCTAACTTGTCTTTCAACAATCTCGCGTATCTGATCAAGGGAAGCCATACTTATACCTCCTTCCTCTTAAGTTTGCTGTAGAGGTCAAGGAAAATGTGGATAAACAATACCGTCATAGTACCTGCGGTAAGGATTATAAAGAACTTAGTAACGTAGTATAAGATACCTGACTCTTTCTTGTGAGGGTCAATATGGAACTTACCCTTTGCAAAATTCTCGTTGGCTCCGGGATGGCACTTACCACATGTCTTGGGAATGTTTCTTTTGTTAACAGTGGATAGAGGATCTTCGGGAGCCCTTATGTTGTGAATACCGTGGCAGCTTGAACAGTTGGCTGCCCTGAGCTCTCCAAATTTCAGAGCTACACCATGAAAGTTTTTCATATAAGTGTAAGCAGGATCAACAGGCAAGTTGAACCTTCTCATAAGAGTTTGGTCTGCGTGGCATTTAGCGCAAGTTTCAGGCACTTTTTTAGGGTTAACCTTGGATATAGGCTTTCCAGGAGAATAAACATCGTGTTTTCCATGGCAATCGGTGCAAACAGGAACATCAAGAATTCCTTTCTTCAGAAGGGCCACACCATGAACGGAATCTTTATACTCTTCATAGGCTTTTTTATGACATTTCCCGCATGTTTTGGGAATGTTCTTTTTGTACACAGTTGAGGCCATGTTCTTGGCAGGAAGAACATTATGTCCTCCGTGGCAGTCCTGACACCAGGGAGCCTTGGGATTTCCTGCTTTGACCTTTTCTCCATGTACGCTGTTCCAGTATTTGAGGTAGATCTCGTCGGGCTGAGGAACTTCAGGTGGAGCGCCATGGTAATGACATCTCTCACAGTGTACCTTTCCTATTTTTAAACCTTTGTGTGGTATGATAGTAACATCTATATGACAATCTTGGCATTTTAGTCTTCTGTGCACAGAATGCCTAAGCTCCTTTTTGTTAACGTATACTGAAATTTCTTCTCCTGTGGGTAGTACTTTCTTAAGCCCGGGCTTCTGATGGCATATTATGCACTTGCGTATAGGGGCTGATTGGGGAACAGAAAAGATAAATAGAACAAGCACAAGGAGAAGGCTAAGCGTTCTCATTCTTCTTCCTCCTTTCCAAAGAACCTTTCGTATTCCAATGGGTGTTCTTTTTTAAGCCTCTCTATGCTTATCTTCCCTGTAATCCACACAGGATCCATGGGAAAATGTTCTCTAAGATGCATGTCGTACAAATGCCATAGAACGATGACCACAAACACCAGCATGGCTTCGTAGCTGTGGAAGATATAAACTACGTCTAGTATCTTCTTTGATAAAACAGCTATACTTTGATTGTGGAACCAAAGCATATATCCTGTGATTTGCATGCTTATAACACCACCTGCGACTAACCAGTACTGAAGTTTTTGTCTGTAATTGAATCTGCCGAACTTAGGCTGTTGTTGAGTGGCTCTCAATTTATAAAGCAAAGACAGTTTGAAGTCTTCAAAATCCTTCTTTGTAGGTAACATCTCCATGAATTGTTCATGCCCTCTGCGGGTAAAGAGAATGTAAAGAAGGTGATATATAGTAACAAAAGAAAGAAGAATTGCGCCGAACCTGTGGACCAATCCTCTGGCTTCAAAACCACCGCTCAGGGTAATGATAATTTTGCCAAATGGGGTGTAGTAGTACTTTAGGGCAAAACCGGATATTAGAAGTATTGTAACCGACAC
>WGAU01000056.1 GCA_015494645.1 Aquificota bacterium | reverse complement strand
GATACAAACGGTACATTTCCCGAAGAGTTAGCGTCTTTGTTGGAGGATGTGGATTACATAGCTGTTGATGTGAAGACGACACCGGAGAACTATGGCAGACTGAAGGGCAATTGGGCGCCGGTAGAAAAGACGCTCAAGCTGTTGAGGGATGCTAAGGCAGATTATGAAGTAAGGATAACCGCTGTGCCCGATCTTGTGGATTCGGAAGTGGTTTCCATACTCGGCAAGATCTTAGAATCCCTTGGTGTGAAGAAAGTTGCCCTTCAGAAATTCATAGGCAACAAAGGAACTTTGGACCCTATCTATGAAACCATCCACCCCTACACTAAAGAAGAATTAAACTCCTTTGCCTCAATTTTAAGAAAGCATATTCCCGAGGTTGTTGTTAGGTGATTGGTAAAATCAGCTTTGTGGGTAGAAACTTAGCGGGGGAAAACCCGGGTTGGGCAATGCTCCGTGAAACATCCCAAGTTGGGCAAATTGGTTGATATGTGCGTTCTGGACGAATGAATGCACGAAGTTTATGTTTCTATGGGCTTCCTTACCCTTTTCCGTAACCCAAAAAGTGTAATTACAGTACCCCGAAACATACCAGTTGCCATCTTTTCCCCACCAACCGCCCTTGCCAAAGGGGTTTTTGGACCACATGCCTTTTTTCCTCCTGTTAAGTTGTTGGGAGCGGCGCCGCCGCTCCTAAAGCTTTAGCCTCAGCCGAAGCTAAAGCAACGCATAGCTTCAGATTGATAAGCGCTTCTAAGTTCCCCTGTTTCATCTCCTCCCAGTGCTCTGATAAGCACAGGTAGGAAAAAGGAAGGAGGTAAGAACCTGCCACTTTCAATGGCAATTATAATGTTTTCAGGTACTCCTGCCCTTTGGGCAAGCTCTTCTGTGGTGAGCCCAAGATCTTCTCTTCTGAGCCTCACGAGTTCTCCGAAGCTTCTGATCATCCTTCACCTCGTGTTTTAGAATTTGGAGGATAAATTAAAACTTTCTGATGAAATTGTCCAGACCTATCTTCGTTGGACTTCTTTGGGGTTGAATAAGCTGAGGTTAGAGAGTAACTATTCCTCTGTTGGTATAAAATATAGAACTTGCGGAGGTGTGGAGTTGAGAGGGGTTAAGTCGTTTGTTGTGGCTTTGGTGCTGGTATCTCTAAGTGCGGTTTCTTGGGCTAAGTGTACCTGTCCGGATTTTACCAAGATAGCTGAGGAAGTTAGCCCTGCAGTGGTAAATGTATTTACCACTCAGGTGGTAAGGGCTCCTCACGCCTTTATGCCACCAGACTTTTTCGGTGATGACTTTTTCAAGTTCTTCTTCGGGGACATCCCGTGGAGAAAGTATAAGAGAAGGAGTTTGGGTTCAGGTTTCATTATCAGTAAGGATGGGTTCATAGTGACCAACAACCATGTTGTGGAGGGGGCCACAGAGGTAAAAGTGGTTCTTAAAGATGGCAGTGAGTACAAGGCAAAGATCTACGGGACAGATCCTAAGACCGATATAGCTCTCTTGAAGATAGATCCCAAGGGTAAAGACCTTCCTGTGGTGAAGTTCGGCGATTCTGATGCTCTAAAGGTGGGAGAGTGGGTTTTGGCCATAGGTAATCCCTTTGGTCTAAGCTACACAGTTACTGCTGGAATTGTTTCTGCAAAGGGAAGGGTTATCGGGGAAGGTCCTTACGATGATTTTATACAGACGGATGCGTCCATTAATCCGGGAAACAGTGGTGGTCCATTGGTAAATATGAAAGGAGAGGTGGTGGGTATAAATACCGCCATTATAAAGAATGCTCAGGGAATAGGTTTTGCCATACCCATAAATCTTGCCAAACATGTTATTGAGCAGCTTAAAGAGCACAGAAGGGTTATCAGAGGATGGCTTGGAGTCTATATTCAGGATGTAACCCCCAGCTTGGCTAAGGCTCTGAAGCTTCCTGTTAACAGAGGAGCCATTGTTACCAAGGTAATACCCAAAAGCCCTGCTGAGAGAGCTGGTTTGAAACCTAACGATGTTATCGTCAGTTACGACGGCAAAGAGGTTAAGAATTCCCATCAGCTTTCTATATTGGTGTCCAACACAAAACCGGGAACCAAGGTTAAACTTGTTGTTATAAGAGACGGAAAGGAAAAGACGCTTAAGGTTAGGATAGGGGAGCTCAAGGAAAGAGGCAAACACGGTGGTGTGGTAACCGGTATGCTTGAGAAGTTCGGTTTGGAGCTTAAGGATGTGCCTCCTGAGGTGGCAAGGCAGTTGGGCATTGAGGGTGGAGCCTATGTTGTAAGTGTGAGAAGGGGAAGCATAGCTATGGAGGCTGGATTCAGGAAGGGTGACGTTATAGTCAGCATTAACAGGCATCCTATAAGAAGCGCTGATGATGCTATTAAGTTCATATCGGAAGCCAGAAAAGGCCAGTATTTGACCTTCCTTGTCTATAGAGGCGAAGGAGCCCTTTACATAACCGTTTACGTTAGCTGGTAAGCTCAGCGGGGTGGGCTTTTGCAGCCCACCCTTTCCACACCCAAGATTTTTATCATCACCCCGTATTCTTCTTGTAAGGCATTGAGGATTTGGAAGGCCGTGTCTTCAAAGTGGCTTGAAGTGTATATTTCTATGATGCTGTTGGGTTTGTCCACTACCCTCATTATGGCTACGTGTTCGTAGCCTTCAAGGATGGCGTTTATTAGGCCTATGTTGCTTCTGTCTACCTTTGCCTTTATCACAACTTCGGTTATTTCTCCCTTTCCACCCATAGCTTGAATATCGCCCTCCTTCGTTCCTTTGGCATTCTTGGCCTTTTGAGGAATCCCGCTTCATCTCTCTGTCTGAAGGCTTCGTACAGTATCAGAGCTGTGGCTACTGATACGTTGAAGCTTTGGACAAATCCTACCATTGGTACAACGATATTTTTGTCTGACAGTTTCAGTGCCTCTTCGCTTACTCCCTCAAGTTCCGATCCTATCACTATGGCAACTTTCTGGGTGAGATCGGTCCTTCTTATGTCCACCGCTTGAGAAGAAAGGTGGGTTGTTAGTATTTTGAAGCCACGGTCTTTCAAGTGTAGCAGGCATTCAGTAGTGTTCTCAAAGAAGTGTAGGGTGAGCCACTTGTAGCTTCCGCTACTGACGGTTTTGGAGACGCCTATGCTTTTTCCTTCTTTTATTATGTAAACATCCTGAACGCCAAAAGCGTCGCAGCTTCTCAGTATGGCGCTTGCGTTGTGGGGATTTTTTATGTTTTCCATAACCACCACCAGGTCAGGTTGCCTTTTAGCCAATACCCTTGCGAATCTTTTGAGCCTTGAAAAGGTCATTGCGTTAAAATGTCCTTTGCCTGTTTGGCTATCCAGAAGGAGCCTGCAATTACAAAGATTCCGTTTTGCTGCTCTATAATATCCCTCATCCTTCCAATATCAACCCACTTTCCGTGTGGGTAGTCCTTTTCTTTCAATCCCCTATCTGTATCCTGTTCAATAAGGAAAACCTCTTTTGCTAAGGAGTTGGCACACCTCAGCATCCTTTCCCAATCCTTGTCCTTCAGAGGAGAAAGGAAGATGGTGGGGTTTGACCGGAAGTGACTTTTTACGTCTTTGAGCACTCTTGCCAGTGCCAAGCTATTGTGGGCCGTATCAATTACAACTATGGATTCTCTTATTTGTAGTATTTCTCCTCTTGCATCAAAGGGCATCCTCTGGAGCGCTATTTTTAGTGTGCTTTTGTCAATGCTGATCCAGTGGCTACATGCCGTTATCGCAAGGGATGCGTTTTCGCAGAAGTGGGAGAAGATGGTGTTCATTTTTAAGCCTTCTACTTTTAAGCCGTTGTAGGTGTAGTTTAGGATCAAGCCATTGGAGGTACGTTTGATCTTGATGTTTATATCTTTTGACAGCAGGACAGGCCTTGCTTTCCTTTCCGAAGCTACATTTTCAATAACCCGTTTTGTGCTTTCGGGCATTCTTCCTAAAATGACGAGGTTCTTTTCTTTGATTATTCCTGCCTTTTCGTAGGCTATGTCTTTAAGTGTAGTGCCTAAAAACTCCATGTGATCGTATCCCACAGAGGCGATGACGGAGATCTCGTTGGGGAGAATGTTAGTTGCATCAAGTCTGCCTCCAAGGCCCACTTCACAAACGGTGAAATCTGGTTTGGTATCGTGCAGAATCATTAAAAAAACTAAAGTGAATTTTTCAAATGGGGTGAGGTTCAGTCTGTATTTGATGTTGGTTCTCTCGGCGTGTTCTAAACATTCTTTGAGGACACTTGTTTCAATGGGCATGCCGTTTATTTGGATTCTTTCTTCTGGATTCTTAAGGTGCGGGGAAGTGTAGAGAAGAGTCTTTTTTCCGTGGGCTTTGAGTATGTTTGCTGTAAAGACACAGGTTGTGCCCTTGCCGTTTGTCCCTGCCACTAAAACGGATGGTGAACACCTTAGATCAAGTCCCAAGATGTTAACGGCTCTTGCTATCCTATCCAGTCCCAACTTGATCTCTTCTTTCATTGCCTAAGACCCCTCTTTGGAATATAAAGGCAAAAAACCTTTGATTGGGGAGGGCACACCATGCACAAAGTCACCGTTAGAAAGGACGAGGTTTTTGAGTATCACGCCTCGGGAAGACCGGGAAAGCTTGAGATTGTGGTCAGCAAACCGTGCGTGACCCAGAGGGACCTGGCTATTGCTTACACCCCTGGTGTGGCATGGCCCTGTGAGGAGATCCATAAGGATCCTGAGAAGGCATACCTCTATACCATAAAAGGCAACTTTGTTGCTGTAGTTTCCAACGGCACGGCTGTTCTGGGGTTGGGGAACATAGGCGCTCTGGCTGGTAAGCCTGTCATGGAGGGTAAGTGTGTTCTCTTTAAGAAGTTTGCGGATATAGATGCCATAGACATTGAGGTGGAAACTCAGGATCCTGACGAGTTTATCACCGTGGTGAAGAATCTTGAGCCTACCTTTGGCGGGATAAATCTTGAGGACATCAAGGCGCCTGAGTGCTTCTACATTGAGGAGAAGCTCAGAGAGCTTATGAACATTCCCGTTTTCCATGACGATCAGCATGGAACAGCCATCATAACTGCTGCGGCTCTTATAAACGCTTTGGAACTGGCGGGCAAGAAGGCCGATGAGGTGAAGGTAGTTATAAACGGCGCGGGCGCCTCAGGTATAGCCTGTGCCAAGATGTTCCTGCTTGTGGGTGTGAAGAAGGAAAACATCATCATGTGCGACAGCAAAGGAGTTATCTACAAGGGCCGTCAGGTGGGTATGAACCCATACAAAGAGGAGTTTGCTACGGATCTACCCGTTAGGACCCTTGAGGAAGCGGTGGAGGGAACTGATGTTCTTCTGGGCCTGTCGGTGAAGGGTGCCTTTACTCAGGAGATGATAAAAAAGATGGCCAAGAATCCCATTGTGTTTGCCTGTGCCAACCCAGATCCGGAGATTACCCCCGAGGAGGTGTTTGCGGTAAGGGATGACGCCATTATGGCCACGGGAAGATCCGATTATCCTAATCAGGTGAACAACCTGCTTGGTTTCCCACATATATTCAGGGGCGCCTTGGATGTGAGGGCAACCACCATTAATGAGGAGATGAAGCTTGCCGCTGCCAAGGCTCTTGCAGCTTTGGCCAAGGAGGAGGTTCCGGAGTCTGTGCTTAGAGCTTACGATTTAGATCACTTGGAGTTTGGAAGGGACTATATCATTCCAAAGCCAGTTGATCCAAGGGTTCCCCTCTGGGTGGCTCCTGCAGTGGCTAAGGCTGCTATGGAAACGGGAGTTGCGAGAAAGCCCATAGAGGACTTTGAGGAGTACAAGATACAGCTTGAGAAGCGCCTCAAGGGCAAGGCCGGCGAGGTTATGAGAAGGATCATGAACAAGGCCAAGAAGGCTCCCAAGCGTATCGTGTTCTGCGAAGGAGATGACAAGGACGTAATCAGAGCCTGCCAGATCATAAAGGATGAGGGCTTTGGCAAGATCACCGTTATTGGCAACCCAGAGGCTGTTAAGCGCACTATGAAAGAGGTTGGACTTGAGCTTAAGGATATAGAGATCCTTGATCCTCTGAACTTTGATAAGACCGAAGAGTATGCCCAGCTCCTGTATGAGCTAAGGAACAGGAAAGGTGTGACCTATAAAGAGGCTCTCAGGCTTGTGCAGCACGATCCTGAGACGCTGGCTGCCCTTATGGTTTACAAAGGAGACGCTGATGTGGTTATCACCGGTCAGAACAGACATTATTCCGATGCATTGGCTCCTATCCTCAGGGTAGTTAAGCCCATTGAGGGCATAAGGGTGGTTTCCGGTGTGTACATGGTTATAGTAAGGGATACGGTGTACTTCTTTGCCGACACCACTGTGAACATCAATCCTTCCGCCGAGGATCTTGCCGAAATTGCTATTACCACTGCCGATACAGCAAGGCGCTTTGGTGTTGAGCCGAGGGTGGCGATGCTTTCCTTCTCCAACTTCGGTAGCGTAAATCATCCAGAGGCCAGGAAAGTTGCTGAGGCAGTAAGGATAGTCAGGGAGCGCAGGCCCGACATAGAGATAGACGGAGAGATGCAGGCAGATACTGCCCTTGATGCGGAGATTCTTTCTTCCACTTATCCCTTCTCCTCCCTCAAGGAGCCTGCTAACGTGCTTATCTTCCCCGATCTGAATGCAGGAAACATCGCCTACAAGATATGCTACAAGTTAGGATGCGCCATGGTAGTTGGTCCTATACTTCAGGGATTGAGCAGGTCGGTTCAGGTGCTGCAGAGAGGTGCTACGCCCACTGAAATAGCCAATCTGGCAGCCATCGGTGTGGTGGAGGCTCAGTACATTGAGGATCAGGGAGATCTTTACAAAGACGGACAGACTCCTGTTCCTTGACAGGATATAACTGATTTAATATAAGCACTTTTGAAAGCCGCTTGGATCCCGGCAAGGGACCGAGACGGCTGAGGGTTGGAGTATAAGGCCCTTCCGGCTCGGTCCGGGAGGGCCTTTTTTGATGGAGGTGTTCAAAGTGAAGCGTATAACCGTTGTGGATCTCAAGAAGAAAAAAGAGGCCAAAGAGCCTATAGTGATGATCACCGCCTACGATTACCCCAGCGCCCAGATGGTG
The DNA here is from genome assembly GCA_015494645.1 of Aquificota bacterium. Taxonomy (GTDB): domain Bacteria; phylum Thermosulfidibacterota; class Thermosulfidibacteria; order Thermosulfidibacterales; family Thermosulfidibacteraceae; genus Thermosulfidibacter. The sequence continues at coordinate 6,782 of WGAU01000056.1, read as the reverse complement.
GACGAGGCGGGAGTGGACATTATCCTTGTGGGAGACTCCTTGGGAATGGTGGTTCTTGGTTATGAGAATACACTGCCCGTTACCATGGAGGATATGCTCAGTCATACTGCAGCGGTGGTAAGGGGTGCTCAAAGGGCCTTGGTTGTGGGAGACATGCCCTTCATGAGCTATCAGATCTCACCGGAGCAGGCTTTGGAGAATGCAGGCAGGTTCATAAAGGAAGCCGGTGCCCATGCGGTGAAGCTGGAAGGCGGCGAGGAGGTCCTTGATGCCATAAGGAAGATAGTGGATGCGGGGATTCCCGTTATGGGACACATAGGTTTAACTCCTCAGTCCATACACAGGATAGGTGGTTACAGAGTTCAAGGGAAGAATGAGGAGCAAGCGGTTAGACTGAAAAGAGACGCAAAGCTTCTTGAAGAGGCCGGTTGTTTCAGCTTGGTGCTTGAGGCTGTACCCGCCCAGCTTGCTAAGGAGATTACAGAGTCTCTTTCAATTCCCACCATAGGGATTGGCGCGGGACCTTACTGTGACGGGCAGGTCTTGGTGTATCACGATGTGCTGGGAATTTTTCAGGAATTTAAACCTAAGTTTGTTAAGAGGTACGATAACCTTAGGGAAAGGGTTATAAGCGCCGTTAAAAAATACGCAAGCGAGGTTAGGGAGAGAACATTTCCCGACGAGGAGCATAGTTACCTTTGAGCAGGGGGAGGGGAATGAGGCTTGTTGAGAAGGTAGCGGATATGAAGGCTCTTGCCAAGGAGTGGAGGGGAGTTGGAGAAACTATTGGTTTTGTGCCTACTATGGGATACCTGCACGAAGGACATCTTTCTTTGGTAAGAAAGGCTCGGGAAGACAACGATAGGGTTGTGGTGAGTATCTTTGTGAACCCTACCCAGTTTGGTCCCAACGAGGATTACAGCAGGTATCCGAGGGATCTTGAAAGGGATATGAAGCTGTTGAAGCCATTGGGGGTGGATGCGGTGTTTCACCCATCTGTGGAGGAGATGTATCCGGAAGGATACAGAACCTACGTTGAGGTTGTGGACATAACTGAAAGGTTGTGCGGAGCTTCAAGGCCGGGTCATTTCAAAGGGGTTACCACTGTCTGCTGCAAGCTTTTCAATATAGTGATGCCCCACAGAGCTTATTTCGGTAAAAAGGACTTCCAGCAGTTGGTTGTTATAAAAAACATGGTTAGAGACTTGAACATGGACTTGGAAATAGTACCGATGCCCATTGTGAGGGAGCCAGACGGTCTGGCTATGAGTTCCAGAAATACCTATTTGAATCCCGAGGAGAGAAAGGCGGCTCTTTGCTTGTATAGGAGTCTGAAAAGGGCTGTGGAGCTTTACGAAAGAGGAGAGAGGGATGCTAAGGTCATAAGAGAAGAGGTGGCAAAGGTAATACAGTCGGAGCCTCTGGCGAAGATAGACTACGTGGAGGTGGTAGACCCCGAAACCTTTAGACCTGTGGAGAAGGTAGAACGGGGAACTCTTGTAGCTTTAGCTGTGTTTGTGGGGCCTGCAAGGCTTATAGATAACGTTCAGTTGGGGGTGGACCAGCTATGAGGGGCGTGATGAGAAGGATGCTTCTTGCCAAGATCCATGGGGCTGTGGTTACCGAAGCCAATTTAAACTATGTTGGTAGTATAACAATTGATAGAGAGCTGCTGGAAGCATCCGGGATACTTCCCTACGAAGTTGTAGAAATCTGGAATATAACCAACGGCGAGCGCTTCAACACCTATGTCATAGAGGGAGAGCCCGGTTCAAGAGTTATATGTCTCAACGGGGCTGCTGCCAGAAAGGTAGCCGTAGGGGACAAAATCATCATTGCCTGTTATGTTAATGTGCCCCATGAGGAAGCGGTAAAATGGCAGCCCACGCTGGTGTTTGTGGATGATAAGAACAACATTGTGGAGGTAAAGGGCGCCGAGAAGCCCTTTGAGGTTTATGAGGTCTGACGAGTATTACATGTGGCGGGCCCTGTCCTTGGCCAAAAAGGGACAGGGCTTGGTCAGTCCCAACCCCATGGTTGGGGTTGTTGTTGTTTCTCCCGATGGCAAGATCATAGCCGAGGGTTATCATAAAAAGTTCGGGGATCTTCACGCCGAAAGGGTAGCCCTTGAAAAGCTCAATTATAGCGCATCCGGATGTACCCTTTACGTAAACTTGGAACCCTGTTGCCATTACGGCAAGACTCCTCCCTGTGTGGAAGCCATTGTGGAGGCGGAAATTAAAAGGGTGGTCGTGGGTGTCCTTGATCCAAATCCATTGGTTTCGGGAAGGGGAGTGGAGTTTTTGAGGAGCAGGAACATAGAGGTGAAGGTGGGTGTGTTGGAGGATGTGTGCCGGCGGTTGAACAGGGGGTTCTTTAAATGGATCAAGACCAAAAGGCCCTATGTGATTCTGAAGTGGGCTGAGAGTATGGACGGCAAAATAGCCACAGAAAGCGGGGACTCCAAGTGGATAAGCTGTCCTGTTTCCTTAAGGTATGCCCATAAGCTTCGGGCTTTCTGCGACGCAGTGCTTGTTGGTAGTTCAACAGTTTTGAAAGACGATCCCCAGCTTACGGTAAGAAGGGTAAATGGAGTAAACCCTTTAAGGGTTGTGCTTGATGCCAAGCTGTCCCTTCCTCTGGATAGGCAGGTCTTTAAGGTCCCTCCTTCAACTGTGGTTTTCACTTCCCGTGAAGCTGATGTGAGTAAAGTCAGAGCCCTTGAGGAAAGGGGAGTGAGGGTTGAACGAGTTTCCCGGTTGGGGGATTTTTTAGATCTTGAGGAGGTGCTTGTAAGGCTTGGAGATATGGGGGTTACCAGCCTTTTGGTTGAAGGAGGGGCAAAGGTGCACGGTTCTTTTATCAGGGAAGGCTTATGGGATGAGATTCAGGTGGTTGTTGCTCCCAAAATTGTTGGAAGTGGAATTTCTGCAGTTGGGCTACCCATTGCGGAGAAGATATCGGATGCTGTTTCCCTGAAGGTTTGCTTTTTCAGAAGGCTCGGAGATGACTTCTTATTCCTCTCCTGTAGAGATTGAGGTGTGTCAGGAGGTTCTGTATCTCAGGGGCTGCTTGACTGTTCGCACTCTTTCCCGGTTTTCTTTGGCAATTAAGGATCTTGGTAATGTGTCAAAGATAAATGCCGGTGGCGTTTCCTTTATGGATACCTACGGGGCAAAGTTCCTTGCAGACCTTTTGGAAAGGACAGGGCTTGGACTTGATGATGTTGAGGGTCTTGATGAGAGGTTTGTGGAGCTTCTCAAACTGGTTTCCGAAAAAGCCTTTTACTGTCCCCAGAAAAGAAAAAGGGGACTTCTCTATGGGTTTGTACTTGCTGTTGACAGGAAGGTGAAGGAATACCTCTCCTTTTTTGACTTTGTTGGAAGGATCTTTGTTGAAGGCTTTTCAAGGATTTCAGATTTTGAACCTCGTGTGTTCTTTAAGGATATAGAAAACATGGGACTTAAAGGACTTCCTCTAATTGGAACCCTGTCCTTTCTCATCGGGGTGGTGATAGCTTACCAAAGTGCGACTCAGCTCGCCAGATTTGGTGCCAGTATCTTCGTTGTGGATCTGGTGGTTCTTTCAATGCTTAGAGAGCTGTCCCCTCTCATTGTGGCGGTGCTTCTTTCGGGAAGAAGTGCGAGCAGCTACACCGCATCTTTAGGACTTATGAAAGTTGGCGACGAGCTGGAGGTTCTTGAGGTTATGGGAGTATCTCCTTACGCAGCTCTTGTAATTCCCAAGGTTCTGTCTTTGGTTTTGATTTCTCCTCTTTTAGTGGTGTTTGCTGATGGAGTTGGTATATTTGGGGGAATGGTGGTTGCCGATCTTGCCCTTGGGGTGGATTTTGTACAGTTTGTTAAAAGGGCTGAGGCGGTGATCCTTCCCAACCATTTCTGGGCAGGGGTGATCAAGGGACCGGTTTTTGGCTTTTTTATAGCCCTTGTGGGGGCTTGGAAGGGCTTCATGGTGGAGAAACGTTCAGAAAGCATTGGCTTTAGGGTGATAGAAAGTGTGGTCTCAAGTCTTTTTGGTGTGCTGGTTATAGATGCGGCCTTTTCGGTGGTCTTCCGGTGGCTGGGGATATAATTGTTGTTGAAAATTTAAAAACTTCCTATGGCGAAAGGGTAGTTCATCAAGGTTTGAATCTTTCTGTTAGAAAAGGGGAGATCCTTTCCATAATAGGCGGAAGTGGTACCGGAAAAAGTACTCTACTGAAGGTGCTTCTCCTCCTTAAAGAGCCTGATAAAGGCAAGGTGCTTTTTTGGGGTAAGGATGTCTTTTCCCTTTCTTCCCGGGAGAGGCAAGAGCTGAGGGACCGCATGGGAGTTCTATTCCAGTCCGCTGCCTTATTTTCCTCCATGACTGTTGGAGAAAACATAGTCTATACCATAAGGAAAAAGGCCAAAGTTAGCTATAAAGCGGCTTGTGAAATGGCTGCTTTCAAGCTGGAGCTTGCAAATCTGTCATCGGATGTGTTTCACATGTACCCTTCAGAGCTTTCCGGTGGCATGAAGAAAAAAGCTGGACTTGCCAGAGCCATGGCCTTGGATCCTGAAATACTTTTTTTGGATGAGCCCACCAGCGGGCTTGATCCCATAAGTGCCGATGAGTTTGACAGGACTATAAGCAAGGTTTGCCGTATCCTTGGTGTTACTGTGGTGATGATCACCCATGATCTTCCAAGTCTGCTTATTTCTGACAGGGTGGCGGTTTTAGCGAAGGGCAAGGTGGTGTATGAGGGGGAAGTGAAAGGGCTTTGGCAGGTGGACGATCCTTGGCTTAAAAAGCTTCTTTCTACCGGAAGGGGAAGGAGGTTTCTTGGTGGAGTCCAAGCCTAACTATGTGCTTGTAGGGATTTTTCTGCTGTTGTCCATTGCTATGGCCGTAGGTGCCGTGCTTTGGGTGTACGGGTACAGGGGGAAACAGGAGTTTGTAGAGTGTGTGATAATGACTGAAGAGTCTGTTAAGGGGTTAAAAGTTGGTTCTCCGGTGAGGTACAAGGGAGTGGATGTGGGAAAGGTGGACGATATTCATATAGATCCTGCAAACCCTGAGGTGGTGGTAATATTTTTGAAGGTGAAAAAGGGGGTTCCCATAAGAAGCGATACCGCAGCCACTGTCCTTCCTCTGGGTATAACGGGTCTGTCTTACGTCAGTCTGTCCGGAGGCAAGGGTGGGGAGCCTTACATGGTCAAGATCAACGGTAAGGCCTACCCTATTGTGGCTTACAAAATATCGCAGATTGAAAGGCTTTCCCGCTCCCTTCCCGAGATCCTTGCCCATGTGGATGAGTTGGTGATTCGCCTGAACCGCACCTTCAGCGACAAAAACATAAAGAACATCACCGCGACTACAGAGAGGCTTGCGAAGCTTACTGAAGAGTTGGAGGGGCTTGTTATGAAAAGTAAAGGGACCCTTGACCAGGTTAACGGTACTTCTCTTAAAGCAACTGTGGCTTTTGAAAGGCTTTCTTCCCTTGCCGATTCAATGAGGAACGCAACGGAGAGGTTTGACAGGAAAACTATGCCCAAGCTTGAGGAACTAACGGTTAGGCTTAATCGTACGGTTAAACTACTTCGTAAGTTGATGGAAGAGATTGAATCCGATCCGAGCGTGCTAATATACGGTCCCCGTGGGGAAAAAAGGTGAAGTGGGTAATTTTTATGCTGTTGCTTATGGTGGGTTGTATGCCTGTGTCCAAAAGAGAAGCGTTTATCTACTACGGCATTCCTGATGTACGGGGTACATGCTTTGGTAAGGTGGCTTTGAAAGAGGTGGAAGTTCCGGGAGCTTTGGAGTCAACTAAAATCTTTTTGAGAGATGGAGTAAAGTATGTACCCCTTAATGGAATAAGATGGATGTGTACACCGTCGTGTTTGTTGGAGGATCTCTTGCAGAGATCCCTATGTCTATCTCAAACGGGAGAGAAGGAACTTTATGTAAGGATTTACTCCTTCTCTTTTGTTCGGGAAGGGAAGGATAGGAGCTTTGAGCTCAGTGGAAAGGTTTCTTTGGAGGCAAAGTCGGGTAGGGCTTTGAAGGATAGATTTATCAGTGTGAAGGCTAAAAATGTTGAGTCTGCTCTTGTTCAGTTTGTTAAGGAAGTAGGGGGTTTCTTGAGGGAAAGATCCCCATGAATCTGATGCTTGCTCCAATGGTGGATCTCACCCATCCTGCATTCAGGGAACTTGTTGCATACTACGGAGGTTGCTCTCTGTTCTTCACGGAGATGGTTAATGTAAGGTACATAGCTTATAACAATCCTTTAAAAGATCCATACTTGGTGCCTGCGAAAAGGGATCGTCCTCTTGTGGTTCAACTGGTTGGCAGAGAAATGGAGGAGTTTAGAATAGCCATCTCTAAGCTTGAGGGGCTTGACTATATCTCTGGTTACAACCTCAACTTGGGATGCACCAAGGGCAAGTTTCAAAAGTTCGGTTGGGGCGCTTCTCTTCTTAAAGAGCCTGATGTTGTAAAGGAGATACTTAAGGTAATGGTGGAAGCTTCGTCGCTACCTGTTAGCGTTAAGATGAGGACCCCACCAGAACATGACCTTGATGGGCTGTTGCTTTTTCTGAGGATATTTGAGGAGTGCGGTGTAGATTTTGTGGTGCTCCATCCGAGGTCTCCAGAGGATGGTTTTAGAAGAAAGGCGAGGTGGGAGGAAATAGCTTTTGCTGTGAAAAGAAGTTCTTTGAAGATAGTGGCCAATGGGGATGTCTTTTCTCCAGAAGACGTTAAGGGACTTATGGATATGGGGGTTCATGGGGTAATGG
>WGAU01000055.1 GCA_015494645.1 Aquificota bacterium | reverse complement strand
CCACATACCTATAGGTCTGCAACAGTCCTCCAACAGACAACTCCGGATCCTTGGATATACCCTTGGAAGTTATGGACAACTTGTAGGGCCTTACAAGCCTTTTCAAGTTATCAACCTTTTCCAGAAAGGAGACTAACTGCGCATAGGTTGATGAGAAGGACACCTTTATATCCACAGCGGCGTAGTGCTTTTCAGGGTAAACCACCTCCCTGCCCATCTCCACCCTGTTAAGATCCACACCGCTTATTCTTGCAAGATGTGCAATAGACCTTATAAGCCCGGGTATATCTTCCGTTTTTGGAAGCAGCTGTTTCAAGGACTTTATCTCCTTCAACAACAGATCTCTGCGGGCCTTTAACTTCTTCATATCCTTAATAAGCTTCAGAAGCTTTCTCCTCTCACCTTCCAACTTTGACAGTTGGGATTTCAAACTGGCATTTTCAGTAGTGATCTTCTTAACATACAGAAAGTAGTTCACACTCAGCAGAGAAACTGCCAACAGCACCCCTGCAAGCAAACCCTTTCTAAATTCCGGATTCACCTCAAAACCACCGTGCCTGAAAATCTTTTCACATCCACACTGTTTACCTTAGCCTTTTCGTACCTTCCTACCCTAACAGAGGCTATTAGATCCTTTTGCTTCTGTAAGTTTTCTAAAAAGTCCGCGAGCACATCGTCATTCAAGGCGTATCCCCTAAAAGAAATCTTTTTATCGTCCAGCCTCATCCAAACAAGCCATACCTCATCGGGCATGGCCTTTTCAAAAGATTTTATAACCTTAAGGGGTTTGTGAGCCTCTTCAATGATAGCTTTTATTATCCTCCGCTTGCTTTCAAGCTCATCCAATTCCTTTTTGATCTTCGCCACCGCTTTGACCTTTTTTCTCAACAGAACAAGTTCTTGTCTCTTTCTATCAACCAGAGCTTGCAGTCTCTTTTTCTCTTTGAGAAGCCTGTAGTCCCAGACCAAAGCCACCACAACACCCAGCAGTAAAAAGAAAACCAGCGGGAAGTAAGGATTCTGAACATCCACCTTTACTTTGATGTCCCAATGGGGACGCTTGAAACCTGTAAATCTTTTCTTGCGAACCGGCTCCTTCTTGATATCTCGGCGTAGATTTATGCGAATTATCCTCGGCTTGCTCATAATGATTCACCCTGAAGGAAAAGGCCTTTAAAGATCCCCCTACCTCCTTTCACCCCAGAAAGAAACTCCGGTTCCTCAAAGAGGTTGACATAATCCACAGAGTAGTTACCCAAAAGCTCCTGCACCTCCCCCTTTGCTTCTTTCCCCACATCAAGATGAACTTTCATTTTTTCCTTTTCATTAAAGGAATGTACAAGAAAGTAATTCAGTACCTCTAAAAAGTTTGCCAGTCCCGTTTCCTCAACGAAAACCTCTCCAACAAAAAGAGGCTCTCCCTGATTGAAACCACAGAAAGCAAAGTCTCCACTTACCTCTTCCACTACAACACCTGTAAAGTTCCCATCTTCTGCAATGACAGCGTTCATCAATGACACCGGCCTTGAAGCTACAACATCAATCTTAGCGGGTGTCCTATCAACAAGAGCTTTTCCCTTTCTGGAAAGAAGAGTTGCCATAAGGGCTGAACCATCATTCAAATCAAGCCTTTCAAGATGAACGGATACAGAATCATCAAGATCAAATTTGTCAAGCTCCATCTCCAAAAGAAGATCCAACTGCTTGAGGGCCAGAGAATACCTTCTGAAAAAAAGCGCCACATAGGGGGCGGAAAGGGCAACCATCAGCCTCTCAACCTTGCCTAAATCAAATCCCTCCCAGAACCTATCCCAATCGGAAACGGGAAAATCCCCGAACTCTACCTTATCCTCACCGTAGAAAAGGTATCTCAGCGTATCGCCCACCACATCAACCGCCAAAAGCATAAGTAAATGCTAACAATCCATCCATCTATTGACAATACTTCTTCCTATAACTTAAAAGTTGTAGCATACAGCAAAAACAGAAAAGGAGAGCGGTTATGGCCAGAAGATTTCTCTTTTTAATTTTCGCAGCATCCAGTATCTTTTTTACATCCACTTGCTGGGCCGCCAAGGCAGAACACGCGGTAGAGCTGGGTACAAAGCTACCCCTATGGAGCACCATACCCTTTGCAGGAATACTTTTGTCCATCGCCATCTTTCCCTTGGTAGCCCCTGAATTCTGGCACCATCACTATCCCAAGGTATCTGCCTTTTGGGCAATAATCGTAGCCATACCGCTCATATACGTCTATAAAGGCGTTGCCATACACGAGATATTGCACATCTACATCGCCGACTACATCCCATTTATCATACTCCTTTGGTCCCTCTACACGGTAGCTGGAGGAATGTACCTAAGGGGAACCCTAAGGGGAACCCCTCTTATAAACACCCTTATGTTAGCCTTTGGGACTTTGATCGCCTCATGGGTAGGGACCACAGGAGCCGCCATGCTTCTTATAAGGCCTTTTCTAAGAGCCAACGCTCATAGAAAGTATAGAACCTATCAGGTGGTTTTTTTCATCTTTCTCATCTGCAACATTGGTGGTATACTCACTCCCCTTGGAGATCCACCGCTGTTTTTAGGTTTCCTCCACGGAGTGCCTTTCTTCTTCACCACAAAAACCCTATTTCCTGTCCTTGTCTTGAACGCCTCCATACTTTTGGGACTGTTCTTCCTCATTGACTGGTACTTCTACAAAAAGGAAGAAACTCAGCAGCCTGTGGACGAAACCAAGCTCAAGCTGGAAGGTCTTCACAACCTCATCTTTCTTGCAGGAATAGTCGGGGCGGTTCTCTTCAGCGGGATGGTTCACTTAGGCCATGTGAGCATACTGGGCGTTCACAGGGAGATATCCACCCTAATAAGGGATGTCTTTATGGTTATAATGGGACTCCTCTCTCTAAAAACTACTCCTTGGGAGATAAGAAGAGCCAACGATTTCACATGGTTCCCGATACAGGAAGTGGCCTACCTATTTGCTGGAATCTTTATGACCATGATACCACCCATAGCCATTCTCAAAGCCGGCGAGGAAGGTGCCCTTGGATGGTTCATTGAATCAGTAAGGGATCCTGCTCACTTCTTCTGGGCTACTGGAATACTTTCAAGCTTCCTGGATAACGCGCCCACCTACCTCACCTTCCTCAACACCGCGCTGGGCAGGTTCTTTGCCGGCATACCTGAGAAACAAGCCATACACATGCTCATAGCCCAGAAATCCATATTTCTTGAGGCCATATCCGCAGGCGCTGTTCTCATGGGAGCCAACACTTACATAGGAAACGCTCCAAACTTCATGGTAAGATCTATAGCCGAAGAAGCCGGAGTACCCATGCCCAGCTTCTTCGGCTATATTCTTAAATACTCACTGCCCATACTGATACCGGTATTTATCCTAACAACCTTTGTATTCTTTGTTTAAAGGAGATCCGACTCCGAGATATTTTTGAGGATGGACATATCTATAGGGTTCCTCAACTTTTTGAGGGCCTTTGCCTCTATCTGTCTTATCCTCTCCCTTGTTACATTGAACACCCTTCCCACTTCCTCTAAGGTGTGCTCTGCGTTCATGTCTATGCCGAAACGCATTTTTAGCACCTTCTGCTCCCTTTCGGATAGGGTGGCAAGGGCTTCATAAACCTTCTCTTTCAGAGCCTCAAGCACAGCCACCTCATCGGGTTTCTCTATGCTTCTATCCTCAACAAAATCCCCCAAAGAGCTGTCCTCGTCGTCCCCTATGGGAGTCTCTAAAGAAACCGGCTCTTTCGCTATCTTAAAGATCTTTTTAACCTTCTCTACAGGCATATCCGCCTTCTTGGCTATTTCCTCAGGGGTAGGCTCCCTTCCAAGCTCCTGGTAGAGCTGTCTCGCCGTTTTTACCAGTTTGTTTATGGTCTCTATCATGTGAACGGGAATCCTTATGGTCCTCGCCTGATCCGCTATTGCCCTTGTTATGGCCTGTCTGATCCACCATGTGGCGTATGTGGAAAACTTATAACCCCTCTGGTACTCAAACTTCTCAACGGCCTTCATAAGACCAATGTTTCCTTCCTGAATAAGATCCAAGAGCTGTAAGCCCTTGTTGGTGTACTTCTTAGCTATGCTCACCACAAGCCTCAGGTTTGCCTCAGCAAGTAGCCTCTTGGCCTCCCTCTCCTCAGCAAGCCCCTCCTCTATCTCCTTCAGGGCGGACCTCAACTCATCCACCCTCACCGTGGCTTGTCTCTCCACCTCCATTATCCTGCTTTTGGCATCCACCACACGCTTCCTAAGGTTATCCAACACCTCGTAATCCATGTTGGTTACCTTTCTGCACCTTTCGTTTCTCTCCTCCTCGCTATCCAGGGGATCCACAGCAGTCTCCATAAACTCCAAAAAGGTATCGTGAGGCATCAACAAGATCTCCTCACATCTCCTAAGTTCCTCCTGAGCCTCGTCGGCAATCTTCACGTAGTTCCTTATCTTGTCCACAAGCTTCTCTATCTGGGAGCTGGCCAAGCTCATACTCCTCACCACATCCACCATGCAGCGCTTCTTCTCTTCAAGAAGCTTTCTCAGCTCCTCCTCCTGATTTGTTTCATAATCCCTCTCAAAGAGTCTCCTCCTCAACTCTTCAAACTCAGAAAAGATGCTCCTGAGCTTCTCCACCTTTGACAAAAAGGCCTGCTTTTCTTTCTCAAGCACTTCAGAACCGTTGTCATCCACGATGAGCACCTCTTCTATGTCTATCTCATCCCTTTCTAAAAGCTCCGCCAAATGGAAAAGCTCCTTAACAGTAAGAGGAATAGACATCACCGTGTTTATGGCCTTGAGCCTTCCAGCCTCAATCCTTTTAGCAAGCTCAACCTCCTCTTCCCTCGAAAGCAGAGGAATGTTGCCCATTTCCTGAAGATACATCCTGACAGGATCGGCTCCCCCAGAATCCCTTTCATAGGAACTTTCCTCAGGCTCCTCCCAAGCCACCGCCTCCAGATCCTCAGACTCTTCCTCCTCAGCTACAGAGGCAGCCAGCATGGCAACCACCGCCTCAGACGGATCCTCCACAACCTGTATGTTCATCTCCTCCAAAATCTTGAGTATCTCTTCCATTTGCTCCTTGTTGGACATTTCCTGAGGCATGACTGCCCTTAAATCGTCGTAGGTAACATAACCCTGCTTCTTACCCATGCTTATGAGCTTTCTAAGGTTCATAAGCTTTGCTGTTTCAGTAAAGTTCATGCGGCTCCCCCTCCCAAACTTTTTACTTCCCTTAATTTAGCCATATATTCGCTAACCAGAGGGGCATATTCCTCCTTGGAAGCCCCCCTGCTCTGAAGCTCCAGCACCTTTCTCTTTATCCTCTCAAGCTCCCAGTAGGCTATCTTGCGATCCAACCTGTGAAGCAAAGTTTCAAGCTCCTCGGAATCTCCCGACTCTTCAAACAGAACCTCTGCCACTATCTTCAACCTCTCCCCGTCCAGCTGAGAAGCCAGATCTTGGAGACTCACTCCCTCAAGCAGCCTACCAACTACAAAGGCCACATCCCCATCGCTAAAAATCTCAGGAGAAATTCTCCCTTTGTACCTATCCCAAAGATCCTGCCTTTTAAGCAGCTCCACAATAAGCTTTCTCTCCCAAGCGCCCTTTTGATCAGCACTCTCCTGTGCCTTCTTCACCACATTCCTCTTTTTGCCAAAGAAGGAGTTTCTAAGATCCTCAAAGGGAATGGACAACCTCTCAGAAACGTAAGAGAGAACCGAATCAACGACCAGGGGATCCTTTGTATCTTCCAGAAGCTCAAACACCCTTTTTGCCACATCCCTTTTGGACATGGATCCTACTTTACCCGCCTCAAGTAGAAGATCCACAGGAGTTGAAGCCTCTTCAATAAGCCTCCCAAGCTCTTCGGTCCCATGAACTTTCACAAAGTCGTCGGGGTCCATGCCCTGAGGCAGTTGCACAATCTTTGGCTCCACTCCAACGGCATAAAAGGCCCTGCTCGCTCTGAACGCAGCCTTTCTCCCTGCATCATCCCCATCGTAAAGAATGTACACATTCTGGGTTATAAGGGAAATCCTCTTAGCCTGCTCCACGGTAAAAGCCGTTCCCAAGGATGCTACCGTCTCGGAGAACCCAGCAACATGCATGGAAATAACATCCATATACCCTTCCACAAGGATCACCCTGCCATTCTTTCTCACAGCTTCCCTTGCAAGGTGGTAACCGAAAAGCACCTTCCCCTTGCGAAAAATAGGGGTCTCTGGGGAATTGAGATATTTGGGCTCCCCTTCTCCTATCACCCTGCCCCCAAAGGCTATAACATCACCGTTGTGATCGGTTATCGGTATAATCACCCTGTTTTTAAATTTGGATACGAAATTCCCATTCTTGTAAGTAAACACCCCACTTGAAACGAGATCATCCCGAGAAAATCCCCTGTTCAGAAGCATTGCAGCCAGATCAACCCCCGACGGTGCAAAGCCTAACTTGAATGTCTCCCACCAGAGGGGGGAAATGCCTCTGCCCTTTAGATACTTCCTTGCCTCCTCCCCTAAAGATGATTTCAAGAAAGAAGCAAAGGCCTTGGCAAGAATGGCATGGATTTTTTTAAGACGTTTCTTCTTATCGGAACCTGTCCCCTCCCCTGATGGAACTTTAGAAATATCCACCCCCGCCATTTCAGCAGCTTTCTCCAAGGCTTCAGAGAACTCCACTCCTTCTATCAATTGGAGAAACTTTATAACATCCCCTCCAACTCCACATCCGAAACAATAAAAGATCTGCTTCTCAGGGCTTACGGTAAAGGAAGGAGTTCTTTCCACATGGAAAGGACAAAGCCCCCTGTAGTTCCTGCCCACCTGCTTTAACGGAACGTACTGAGAAACAACATCAACGATATCCAGGCGAGACTTTATCTCATCAATATAGGCATCTATACCCATGGGCTTACATAAAAGATAGGAACGAAAAAGGGAAGGCGCAAGCCTCCCCTCTAAAGAGATGTTTTAAGTCACCAAAAGATGCTTACTTGTGGCACTCCTTACACTTGGTAGGACCCTTATGCATTTTCTTGTGGCAACCTTTACAGGTCTTGTGGAAGGCCTTCATAGCCTTGGGGGCGTTACCCTTCTTCTTGCAGCCATGGCACTTAAAACAGGAGTGAGGCTCACCCTTTCCATCCCACTTGTGGTGACAGGTGTTGCACTTTCCGTTCACCCTCTTGCTGTGGGCCTCGTGGTTGAAGGTAACCGCCGCTTTCCTCTTCTTGCACTTATCAATGGTCACCGTCTTGGGACCAGAAGCAACAGCAACAGTCCCTACAAAGAAAACTGCAGCAACCACCATACCAAGAACCTTCCTCATCCTCTACCCCCCATTTGATATTGTAATCACTATCGCTGTAAATATCCCCTATTGTCAAAATAGTCAATATGACCTACCTTAACTTGCATGTTATGGAACAGGATACCCGACAACCTTTGCGGTCAAGATAAGCTTTTCGTTTTTGTCCATTCCGAAACCCTACCCCTATCAAAACGCATAAGGGAAGTTCTGGAAGAAAAACTCCAAAAGGGAAAAATCCCTATACCTGCGGCACTGGTAGATTGGCACAGAGAAAGGGATATAGCATTAAGATTCACCTCCTCCCCACCGAGGATGGTGTTGCTCCAAAAAGGATGCAAGATCACTCATTTGGATGATGTCTCCCCTTTGGAGGTTGAAAAGGCTTTAAACCAAAAACCAGAAGGATCGCTCATAAACGAAGAGATTCCTCCATCATGGAAGGTACTGACAGAAGTTGTGCTGGGCGAGTTTAGGAAGAATCTTCTGTTCCTCTACGATCCCTATACCGCTGGCTTTGGAGCCTCTCCAAGATTTATAGAGGTAGAAGCTTTAGAAGCTGCCCTATGCTTCTGGATAATGGAAAGGGATATAAGATTCAGAATGATGGTGGAGGACACCATAAGTGTCCTTCTGCACTCCCCCATGTTCAAAGAAAACAAAATCTACACCTTCTCCTACAGCACCGATTGGTCAGAACCCTCTTCGGAAATCACCCTTGAGCTTCAAAGTGCCTTCGCAAGACTGCTGCTTTACAGCGCCAAAAGCATACCATGGGAAGGTCACACGAAATTGGCGGAAAAGATACTGGAGGATGCTCTCACGCTTACACCGGAAAACCCGGGTGCCCTATATAGCTTAAGCAGGAGCCTTTTTCTCATGTGCCAGCTCAAAAGAGATGAAAAGTTACTTGACAAAGGCCTACAGCTTCTTGATGAACCTCACCCGACAACATACCTCGGATTTCAAGCAGAAAAGGGACTTGCCTTCTTAGAAGCCTACTTCACCACTTCAGAAAAAAGGTGGCTCAACGAAGCCGTAAACACATGCAAAGAGATAGTTGAAAAATTTTACGATGGCAGGGCCTTGAAAGACAGCCTGCTCAACATACCCACAAGGTACGGAACTTTGGAAAACGCCAAGGCGAGTGAGTTGCTCTTAAAGGTCCACTACCTAACAAACAACGGCACTTTTAAAGAAACAGCCTTAAGGTGCTTGGAAAACATATCCAAAAAAGGCGTAGATGAAGGGGTAAAAGGAGTTTACCTCAGTATTCCAGTAACTTTGGCTCTATACGGTCCCATGATTATAAAGATGTACGGTAATGACCCCCTCCTCCAAAGGGCTGCTTTCTCCCTAATGAACCCCTTGAGAATCATCCAGCATCTGCCATCGGACAAGCCAAAGGCAGATTTGTGTTTCAACAATATATGCTTTCCCGAAACCAATGATCCCAACCAGTTGAGGGATCATATCGTCAGCCTTCTCATCTCGGGAAAGGCATGAGGCTCAGGATACTCCACACTAACATGCACAAAGGGGGATGGGGAGGCCAGCCCAACAGGATCCTGCTTTTATCTAAGGGGCTCAAGGATCGGGGACATTTCGTCATTATAGCAGCCCCCAAAGGTGCCACTTTAATAAAAAGGGCCCGTGAAATAGGAATTCTCACTTACGACGACTTGGAATTTCCCAAAAAATTTAAGCCCCATGTGGTAGTCAAAGAGATTTTAAAACTAAAAAAGCTCATTGAAGAAGAAGACATACAAATCGTTCATACCCACGGCTCCCAAGACACATGGGCTGCCACATTAGCCGCCAAGCTGTGCAACCCTCCAAGAATTGTAGTAAGAACCAGACACAACACTTTCCCAGTGGCAAACCATCCAGGAAACAGGTTACTACATAGAATACTTATAGACCATATAATCGTAGTATCCCAGGGCATTATAGAAACCTACAAGAAGACAGGTGTTTTGGGACATAAAATAGATAAGGTTTCCACCATTTACAGCGTGGTAAATCCCGAAAGATTTAAATATGCTCAAAAGGAGAAAGAGATTGTTTCAAAGCAGTGGAGTATTGATACCAAAGACCTCACCTATGTAAAGACAGCAAGGCTTGCCAAGGAAAAAGGGCATATCTACTTTCTAAAGGCTGCAAAAGAAATCAGTTCTAAGATAAGAAGCAGGTTCTTTGCTTTGGGAGAAGGACCTTTAAAAGGAGAACTGGAAGAGACTGCCCAAAAACTCAACCTCAACAATGTAACCTTTACCGGTGCCGTAAAGGAAGTCCCGGGTTTTCTGGCACATTGCGATGTCTTTTTGTTCACTCCCGTATCGGGAGAATCCTTAGGAACAGCCATGCTGGAAGCTCTTTACATGAAGGTTCCTCCCGTAACCTTCTGGATACAAGGGGTGAATGCCTCCGTTGAAGATGAAAAGACCGGCTTCTTAATAAAAATAGAGGACTACAAAAGTTTAGCCTTTAAAGCCCTTTCAACCACCCTAAACAGAAAACTAAGAAGTCGCCTTGGCAACAACGGGCGCAAAAAGGTTGAAAGTCAGTTCATTTTGCAAAAACTTATAGAATATACAGAGAAAGTGTATCTGGAGTTAGTGGCATGCACACCTTTGACGAATACTACGACGTAGTGGTTGTTGGAGGAGGACACTCCGGTATAGAAGCTGCCCTTGCCTGTGCCCGCCTGGGATGCAAAACCCTCATGATCACAATAAACGCTGACATGATAGGCCAGACTTCCTGCAATCCTGCAGTGGGTGGACTCGCCAAGGGACACCTGGTTAAGGAAATAGACGCCTTAGGCGGTGAGATGGCGAGAGCCACAGATTATGCCGGAATACAGTTCAGGGTACTGAACACAAAGAAGGGACCCGCCGTTCAATCATCCAGAGCACAGATAGATAGAAAACTGTACAGAAGCTATATGAAGCAGGTTGTGGAAAGGCAGGAAAACCTTGATGTTCTTCAGGCAAGAGTGGAAAACATAATTGTGAAAAACAAAAAAGTTTACGCGGTAGACACTAACATAGAACTGAGGTTCAGAACCAAAGCGGTAATTCTGTGCACAGGAACCTTCCTAAAAGGGCTTATCCACATAGGTCTTAACAACTTCCCGGCAGGCAGGCTGGGAGACTTTCCTGCCTACAAACTTTCGGAAAGCCTAAAAAGATTAGGGCTAAAGCTCGGAAGGCTCAAAACTGGAACCACTCCAAGGCTTGACGCCAACACTATAGACTTCTCAGACCTGGAGGTTCAGCATGGAGATGACCCTCCAAAGCCTTTCTCCTTCTTTACAGAAAGGATCACCAACCGGCAACTTCCCTGCTGGATCACGTACACCAACGAAAGAACCCACGAAATTATAAGATCCGGCTTTGACCGATCCCCCCTTTTCACCGGCGTAATCAAAGGTATAGGACCGAGATACTGCCCCTCCATTGAAGACAAAGTGGCACGCTTCCCCGAAAAGAAACGCCACCAGATATTTTTAGAACCAGAGGGATACGACACTGTAGAAATCTACCCAAATGGAATCCCCACATCCCTACCCATAGACATACAGATAAAGTTCATCCGCACCATAAAAGGCCTTGAAAAGGCAAAAATGATCCGTCCCGGCTACGCCATAGAATACGACTTCGTAATACCCACCCAGCTCAAACACACATTAGAAACCAAGGAAATAGAAGGACTCTACTGCGCTGGACAGATAAACGGAACCTCTGGCTACGAAGAAGCTGCTGCTCAAGGCCTTGTGGCAGGAATAAACGCAGCGCTAAAGATTCAAGGCAGAGGACCATTCATTCTCAGCAGGGCAGAAGCATACATAGGGGTTCTCATTGACGATTTGGTCACCAAGGGCACCAACGAACCTTACAGAATGTTCACATCCAGAGCAGAGTACCGCCTTATACTCAGAGAGGACAACGCCCCTCTAAGACTGATGGAAAAGGGCTACCAAATAGGGCTCATCAGCCAAGAGCAAATCAAAAAGTTGAGAGAGTACAGAGAGCTCATAAAGGAAGAGATGGAAAGGCTTAAAAAGGAAAGGGCAAGACCCACAGTGCTGGTCAACAACATTCTAAAGGCAAAAGGCTCCAGTCCCATTGACGAGGGGGTACCTTTGGCACAGCTTCTGAAACGTCCCGAAATTTCCTACGAGGACATAGAAAAAATCTCACCACCTCCAACTGAACTGCCCGAATATGTGAAAAAAGAAGTAGAAATAGAAGTAAAGTACGAAGGCTACATAAAGAGGCAATTGGAACAGGTGGAAAGATTCAAGAAAATGGAATCCAAACTTATACCCGAAAACATAGATTACGACCAAGTGCCAGGACTTTCCACAGAGGTTAGACAAAAGTTAAAAGAAGTCAGGCCCCTATCCATAGGGCAGGCTTCCCGTATCCCTGGCGTAACCCCAGCCGCCATCTCCGCCCTACTGATTTATTTAGAGCTTCAAGAAAGAAGGAAAAAGGCGTCATAACATCATGGGTAAAATACTTATCCATGCCTGCTGTGCTAACTGTGTGTTGTATCCGCTAAAGGTGCTGAAGGAAAAGTTTGTTGAGGTTTTTGTTTTCTGGTACAACCCAAACATTCATCCATATCAGGAATATCTGAGGCGGCTTGAGGCTATGAGGCACTTGGAAAAGGCTAAAGGGCTGAGGGTAATTTACAATCTACACTACGACGTTACCCAATGGCTGAGAAACGTGGCCTTTAGAGAAGACTTTCGCTGCAGGTACTGCTACTGGGACAGGTTGAGGATCGCAGCCGCTGTGGCGAAAAGGGGCAATTTTGACTATTTTACCACCACCCTTCTCTACAGTAAGCACCAGAAGCACGAGTTAATCGCTGAAGTGGCAGAGTCGGTGGCTCAGGAAAAAGGGGTGAAGTTCTTCTATTATGACTTTAGAGAGGGATGGAAGGATGGTATTGAAGAATCTTTAGATCTTGGCCTTTACAGGCAACAGTACTGTGGCTGTATATATTCTGAGCAGGAGCGGTTCAAACCAAAGAAATGAAGTTTTCTATATTGAAGGAAGATAGATCCACTCAGGCGCGATTGGGAAAAATTGAAACAGAAAGATACACCTCAAAAACTCCTGTCTTCATGCCAGTGGGCACCTTGGGAACGGTGAAGGCTCTCTCCCCCGGCGAACTTAAGGATATGGGGGCAACCATTATTCTCGGAAATACGTATCACCTCTATTTGCGTCCCGGAGTGAAGCTTATAGAAACCTTAGGCGGACTTCACAGGTTCGCTTCATGGAACAGGTTGATTCTAACGGATAGCGGAGGTTTTCAGGTCCACAGTCTTAACCCTCTAAGAAAAATTACAGAAAATGGAGTAGAATTTCGGTCCCATCTTGATGGAAGCAAGCATTTTTTCACTCCGGAAAAGGTTATTGAGATACAAAGAATTTTAGGCTCCGATTTTGTAATGCCTCTTGATTGGTGCGTTTCCTATCCTGCAACGGAAGCTGATGTTGAAAAGGGGGTTGAACTAACCATTAGGTGGGCAAAGAGAAGCAAAGCCGTTCTCCTCAAAGAACATCAAAGCCTGTTTGCCATTCTCCAGGGGGGCATGAGTGAGAGGTACAGAAGGCAATGTGCCGAGGAATTAGTTGGTATGGGTTTTGAGGGCTATGCCATAGGTGGACTTTCTGTGGGAGAGCCCAAAAGCCTTATGTGGGAGATGGTAGAGCTTTCCACTTCTCTGCTGCCGAAGGACAAGCCAAGATACCTTATGGGTGTGGGAAAACCGGAAGATATTGTTTTCTCAGTGATGTGTGGAGTAGACATGTTTGACTGCGTGCTTCCCACAAGGTGTGCAAGAAATGGGCTTCTATTCACCTCAAAGGGCAAATTGAGGATAAAGAACAGCATCTATAAGAATCAAGATTTCCCGGTAGATGAAGATTGCAATTGCTACACGTGCAGGAACTTTTCAAGAGCTTACCTTAGACACCTTTTTGTGAACGACGAGATTTTGGCCTTAAGGCTCAACACTATACACAATGTCTACTTCTACTTATCCCTCATGGAAGAGGTAAGGACACGTATAGCTGATGGGAACTTTGAAAGATGGGCCATAAGGTTTATAAAAGAGTACCCGGAAATGGAGGCTTAGGTGAAAGTCCTGGCTATTGACACAACGACACAGATCTTGAGCATAGCCTTCTTTGAAGAGAATCATCTTCTGGCCAACGCTTCTGTGCTCACAAAAAAAGGTTCATCTTCCAAGCTCTTCTGCATTATTGAAAGGGTGCTTCAGGACACCGGTTTGGACAAAAAAGATCTGGATGTTGTGGGAGTTTCTGTGGGGCCAGGATCTTTTACAGGAGTCAGGGTAGGAGTGGCTGCGGTTAAAGCCCTCGCATACGCTCTGGATCTTAAGGTGGTTGCTGTATCAACCCTTGAGGCGATGGCATACCTTTACCCCGTGGAAGGAAAGCTTCTTTTCCCTCTCTTGGATGCCAGAAGGGGGCAGTTTTACGGTGCTATGTTCAGATGGCTTGAGGGAAAATGCGAAAGGCTGAGCCACGACAGTCTACTAAACCCAGAGGATGTTGAAAGGATAGCCCCTTCGGTACTTTTCATAGGAGAGAGCGCTGGAAGATTTGGGTTTAGATACATCCCAGCGCACGGAATAGCCAACGGAGTAGCCCTGTGCACCCTTTGTAGAGCCAAGGAAGGACGTTTCACCCCTCTGGGCAAGTTAAAGCCTATTTACCTTCGTCCATCCGATGCGGAACAAAAGTACGGAATCACCGTCTATAAAGCTTAGGGAGGCAGGCTTTCTGGATATTCCAAAAATGGTGAAAATAGAAAGGAAAGTATTTAAAAGGCCGTGGGGTTTTGACGCCTTCTTCGGAGAAATGTTCAAAAGTTTTTCAAGGGTTTACGTGGCAGAAGTGGAAGGAAAGATTGCAGGTTATATAGTTTTGTGGATTCTGCCTCCTGAGGGATACATAGCCAATGTCGCTGTTTCTCCCGATTATCAAGGCAAAGGTGTTGGAAAGGCCCTTTTGAAAAAGGCTATCTCTGTGTGCGAGGAAGAAGGGGTTAACAGTATATGCCTTGAGGTGAGAAGGTCCAACCAAACAGCCATATCCCTGTACAAGAAATTTGGATTTGAGGTGGTAGGAATCAGAAAGGCCATGTATCACGACGGCGAGGATGGACTGGTGATGGAAAAGTTGCTATAAGAAAAGATTAAACTTTTCTGGAGGTGAGATGATGACGGAACAGGAGATCATTGAGAAGTTGATGGAAACCAACGAGGAGTTCAGAAGCCTTAAGGAAAAGCATGCACAGCTTGAGGAAAGGCTTGAGGAGCTACAGAAAAAGGTTTACCTCACAGTTGAAGAGGAGCTTGAGGTTAAAGCTATAAAGAAGCAGAAGCTTGAGCTTAAAGATAGAATGAATGAGATCATTGCCAAGGTTAAAAAGGGAGAGATCCAGCTATGAGGAGCAAAGAGGTAAGGGAAGGGATTGAAAGGGTACCCCACAGGGCCCTCTTGTATGCTACAGGGGTACCGCAGAAGGCCATGAAAGAAATGCCCTTTGTGGGCATTGTTAGCAGCTTCACCGATCTCATTCCCGGTCACGTGGGAATGAGGGACCTTGAACGCTGGATTGAAAAGGGCATCCATTCAGCCGGTGGCTACGCTTTTATCTTCTCTGTGCCGGGCATCTGCGATGGTGTGGCCATGGGCCACTCGGGGATGAAGTACTCTCTCCCATCAAGGGAGCTCATCGCCGATATGATAGAGTGCGTTGTAGAGGCTCATAAACTGGACGGACTGGTGTTCTTAACCAACTGTGACAAGATAACCCCCGGTATGCTCATGGCAGCAGCCCGCATAAACATTCCCTCAATAGTGGTTACGGCAGGTCCCATGCTCTCAGGAAGATTGGGCAGGAAGAGGCTTTCCTTGGTAAGAGACACCTTTGAGGCTGTGGGAAGGTACAAGGCTGGTGATATAGACGACAGGGAACTTGAGTGCTGTGAACTTGAGGCCTGTCCCGGTCAAGGCTCCTGCCAAGGGCTTTATACAGCAAACACCATGGCTTGCGTTACTGAAGCTATAGGTATGTCCCTTCCCGGATGCGCCACAGCCATTGCCGGCCTCGCCAAGAAAAGAAGGATAGCCTTTGATTCAGGATACAGGGTAGTGGAACTCATAAGAGAAGGGATAAAACCCAGAGATATAATGACCAAGGAAGCCATACACAATGGGATAAGGATAGACATGGCTCTGGGTGGGTCCACCAATGCCGTTTTGCACATCACGGCTGTAGCTAACGAGGCAGGAGTGAAGTTGGATCTTTCGGATTTTGATAGGATTTCAAGGGAAACGCCACATATATCAAATTTACGTCCCGGTGGAGATTTTATGATGGAAGATCTGGACGCTGCAGGTGGGATTCCAGCGGTGATGAAGAGGTTGAAGGAGCTGTTGAACAATGTTCCCACTGTTTCCGGAAAAACAGTTCACAATATAGCCGATGAAGCGGTAATTCTTGATGAAGAGGTAATTAGACCACTTGAGAATCCATACCACAAGGAAGGTGGAATAGCTGTTCTCTTTGGCAACCTTGCCCCGGAGGGAGCGGTTATAAAACAGACTGCTGTCAGCGAAAAGATGATGAAGTTTAAGGGCAAAGCAAGGGTCTTTGATTCAGAAGAAGCGGCCATGGAAGCTATACTCGGGGGATCCATCAAGCCCGGAGATGTGGTAGTGATAAGGTACGAGGGACCCAAGGGTGGTCCCGGTATGAGAGAGATGCTTGCCCCTACCTCTGCCATTGTGGGAATGGGCCTTTCCGAATCTGTAGCATTAATCACCGATGGTAGGTTTTCTGGAGGAACCAAAGGACCTTGCATAGGACATGTGTCCCCTGAAGCGGCAGAGGGTGGTCCTATAGCTCTTTTGAAGGATGGAGACGAGGTAGAAATTGACATTCCCAACCGCAAGCTTGAGGTTAAGCTTTCCGAAAAAGAGCTTGATGAAAGGAAAAAGCAGCTTAAGCCCTTCAAGCCTAAGGTATCAAAGGGTTACCTTGCAAGGTATGCCAAATTTGTAACTTCAGCATCCACAGGTGCCGTTTACAAAGACGTGCTTGAGGAGGAAAGATGAAGCTCAAAGGCGCTGATATGTTCTGGGAGGTCCTTATCAAAGAAGGGGTAGAGGTGGTCTTTGGACTTCCCGGAGGTGCGGTGATAAACATATACGATTCGTATCCTAAATATAAAGACAAAGTAAAACATGTGTTGGTCAGACATGAACAGGCTGCGGTTCATGCAGCCGATGGGTATGCAAGATCCACGGGAAAGCCGGGAGTGGCCCTCGTCACCTCAGGTCCTGGAGGAACCAACACAGTAACGGGAATCGCCACGGCCTATATGGACTCTTCCCCAGTGGTGGTCTTCACCGGACAGGTTCCCACAGCCCTTATAGGCAATGATGCCTTTCAAGAAGCAGACATTGTTGGAATCACCCGTCCGTGCACCAAGCACAACTACCTTGTGAAGAGCACTGCCGATTTGCCCCGTATTATCAAGGAAGCCCTCTACATAGCCTCAACAGGCAGACCGGGACCTGTGCTCGTTGATATGCCCAAGGACGTGATTGTTGGAGAGGCAGAGTTTGTATATCCCGAAAGCGTAAAGAGGAGAGGCTATAACCCAAACATAAAAGGGCACCCTGCACAGGTTAAAAAAGCTGTTGAAGCTATGATCAAGGCAGAAAGGCCCTTGATATACGCCGGGGGTGGCATAAACTGGTCAGGAGCCTTTGACGAGCTAAAGAAACTTGCCGAGACCATTCATGCACCGGTGACCCTTACCCTTATGGGCCTTGGCGCCTTTCCGGGGGATCACCCCCTTTTCATTGGAATGCTGGGTATGCACGGCACCTATGCAGCCAACATGGCAGTTACCGAGTGTGATCTGCTTATAGCCATAGGTGCCCGTTTTGACGATAGGGTAACGGGAAAGGTGGAAGACTTCGCCCCAGATGCGGTAAAGATACACATTGACATAGATCCAGCCTCCATAAGCAAAAACGTGGTTGTGGATATACCTATTGTTGGAGATGCCAAAGTTGTTCTGAATCAGATATTGGACGAGCTAAAAAAAGCGGATGTTGACTGGGAAAAGAAGCACAGAAGGTGGCTTGAAAGGATAAACTATTGGATGAGAGAATATCCTCTTACCTACGAAAGGAGTGATCAGGTTATAAAGCCCCAGATGGTTGTGGAAACCATATACGATCTCACCCAAGGAAAGGCCTATATCTGCACCGAGGTGGGACAGCACCAAATGTGGGCAGCACAGTTTTACAAGCATAAGTACCCAAGGCACTTTATTTCCTCAGGTGGACTCGGCACCATGGGCTTTGGTTTCCCCGCCGCCATCGGGGTTCAGGTGGCCCATCCCGATGCCTTGGTGATAGACATAGCCGGAGATGGTAGCTTCCAGATGAACTTACAGGAACTTGCCACCGTTGCCCAGTACAACCTCCCTGTAAAGGTGATAATCATAAATAACGGCTACTTGGGCATGGTGAGGCAGTGGCAACAGCTCTTCTTTGACAGGGTGTACTCGGAGACGGACATCTCTATCCAACCCGATTTTGTAAAACTTGCGGAAGCTTACGGTATCAGGGGCATGAGGGTGGAAAAGCCATCGGAACTAAAGACAGCTTTGAAGGAAGCCTTTGAGTACAAAGGTGCGGTGGTGGTGGATGTGCGGGTTGATAGAGAAGAGAACGTTCTTCCCATGGTGCCTGCTGGAGCATCAGTAAGGCAGATGATACTCACAGAACCCAAAACCGATACAAACGGAGAGGCCTTGAAGAGGATGAGGCCCATAAACTTCCCATCGTGAGGGTGGAGTAATGGCTGACAACAGGAACAACGGAGAAAAGCAGAGGCATACCATAGCATTGCTGGTAGAAAACCAGCCGGGAGTTCTTGCAAGGATCGCTACCCTTTTCAGCGCTAAGGGGTATAACATTCTATCTGTATCTGTGGGGGAAACCATAGATCCGGAAATATCCCGAATAACCTTGGTTACCGAAGGCCATCCGTTCATCATTGAACAGATCGTGAAGCAACTGCGAAAGCTTATAGACGTTATAAAGGTGCTGGATCTCACCGCCAGTGGTGAAGACTACGTTGAAAGGGAGCTTGTACTTGTCAAGGTAAGCGCCCGGGGAGAGGCCAGAGCCGAGGCCATGAGGATAGCCCAGATCTTCAGAGGCAACATCGTGGATGTCAGCCCTGAAACCTTTGTAATAGAGTTTACGGGAAACGAGGGCAAGATAAACGCTGCCCTTTCCCTACTGAAGGAGTGTGGTATAAGGGAGGTCATAAGAACGGGAAAAGTAGCCGTTCTTAGAGGGCCCAAGAGCCTGAAAATTTCTTAGGAGGGTGCCGATGGCAAAGGTGTATATGGATTCGGATGTGAACTTTGATCTTATAAAAGATAAAAGGGTTGCCATCATAGGCTATGGCAGTCAGGGACATGCCCATGCACTGAACCTCAAGGATTCTGGTGTTGATGTTGTCGTCGGATTGAGAAAAGGCGGACGTTCTTGGGAAAAGGCCAAGGCCGATGGACTTGAGGTCATGGAAGTTGCCGAGGCAGCTGCAAGTGCTCAGGTGGTCATGATGCTCATCCCGGACACTTTACAATCAGAGGTTTACAGGGAATTCATTGCTCCCAACCTTAGGGAAGGAGATGCACTGGCCTTTGCCCATGGGTTCAACATACACTACGGACAGATAGTTCCTCCCGAATATGTGGATGTGTTCATGGTAGCACCCAAGGGTCCGGGCTTTTTGGTGAGAAGAATGTATCAGGAAGGCAAAGGAGTACCTTGTTTAGCAGCGGTTTATCAGGATTACACAGGCAAGGCCTTTAATTTGGCCTTGGCCTACGCCAAAGGCATAGGAGGAACAAGAGCAGGGGTAATTGAGACCACATTCAAAGAGGAAACGGAAACGGACCTATTCGGAGAACAGGTTATTCTCTGCGGTGGAGTTACAGCGCTGATAAAAGCTGCCTTTGAAACCCTTGTAGAGGCTGGTTATCAGCCTGAAGTGGCCTACTTTGAGTGCCTGCATGAACTGAAGCTCATAGTGGATCTCATCTACGAACAGGGAATCAGCGGGATGAGAAGATGGGTAAGCGATACTGCCAAGTACGGAGATGTAACCAGAGGACCGAGGGTAATTGACGATTATGTCAGGGAGAATCTCTGGGAAATACTTAGGGAGATACAGACCGGACAGTTCGCTAAGGAATGGATACTTGAGAACATGGTAGGCAGGCCTGTATTCAATGCCCTTCTAAAGAAGGATGAGGAGCACTTAATAGAAAAAGTGGGCAAGCGCCTCAGAGAAATGATGCCCTGGCTCAAGAAGGATGAATAGATACAGACCTGAGGGTAGGCCGTTTATATGGGGAGCATTTATATTGGGAACAGTTGCCGGGTGGGCAGGATATGGCTTCCTGTCTGCCCTGTTCTTTTTGCTAAGCCTTTTCTTCGTAGGCTTTTTTAGGGATCCGGAAAGAAAGATAGTCTTTTCCCCAGAGTATGTCCTTGCCCCCGCCGATGGTAAGGTCATGGAGGTGGAAAATCTTCCGGAAGGGGTAAAGATCTCTATATTTATGTCTGTGTTTGACTGCCATGTGAACCGCTCCCCACACACTGGGGTAATCAAAAGGATATACCGCGGGGGACAGGGATACAAAGCCGCCTTTTCCAAAGGATCCGATTCCAACGTATACAACGCCATAGAAATGGAAACTGTACATGGTTTGATGAAGATTGTACAGATAACAGGACTTTTGGCCAGGAGAATCCTTTGCTGGGTTAGAGAAGGGGAAAGGGTTGAGGCAGGTCAGCGCATAGGCATGATCATGCTCGGTTCAAGGGTTGATCTGTACCTTCCCGGAAGATGGGAACTCTTTGTTAAGAAGGGAATGAAGGTAAAAGCCGGAGAGAGCCTGTTGGGGAGAAGGTTACAATGAGAATGTATCTTCTGCCCAACCTGTTTACCACCGGCAATATATTTTTCGGTTTCTTCTCCATAGTCTCCACCCTAAAGGGCGAATACGAGAAAGCAGCGTGGGTATTGTTCATAGCCATGCTCATGGACGTTCTTGACGGCAGAGTAGCCCGCATGACCAACACCACCAGCATGTTCGGCGTAAACTACGATTCCCTTGCAGACCTTGTATCTTTCGGGGTGGCCCCGTCCCTTCTTATATACAAGTGGGCCCTTATGCCCTTCGGCAGGGTAGGCTGGCTGGTGGCTTTCCTATTCATAGCATGCGGAGCCTTAAGGCTTGCAAGGTTCAATGTCATGGTGGGTAAGGAAACATCCAAGGATTTCACAGGGCTTCCCATACCAGCTGCTGCCGGTCTCATGGCGTCTTACTACCTTTTTGCATCGGACAAGCTCGGTTTCCTAAATTTTAAAGTTGTGGCCATAATCGCTACTTTTCTGATGTTTAGCGCATCCCTCCTTATGGTGAGCAGGTTCAGGTACGTGGCTCTGAAAAGTGGTGGGTCAAGGAAAAGCTCCTTTGCCCTTGTCTTTGCATCGGTCCTTATGGTGTTCGTGGTGGCGTCAGACCCGCAGCTATTTATGTTTTTAATATTCCTCGGCTACTACCTCTCTGGATTCCTACAAGCTCTCAAAGGAGAGCTTCCCATCGGGGAGGAGGTTGAGGGCTAAATGGGATTTAAGTGTGGCATAGTGGGACTTCCCAACGTGGGAAAGTCCACCATCTTTAATGCACTAACAAACTCCTCTGTGCCTGCTGAAAACTACCCTTTTTGCACGGTGGATCCCAATGTGGGGGTGGTTGAGGTAAAGGACGAACGCCTTCAGCGAGTCAAAGAGATTATCGGCTCTCCCAAAGCGGTTCCTACCTACATCCAGTTTGTTGACATAGCTGGTCTCGTTAAGGGAGCAAGTAAGGGAGAGGGATTGGGTAATCAGTTTCTATCCCACATCAGAGGAATGGATGCCATAGCCCATGTGGTGCGTTGTTTTGAAGATCCTAACGTTTCCCATGTAGAAGGAAAAATAGATCCTGTAAGAGATGTGGAGACAGTGGAACTTGAGCTTGCACTGGCCGACTTGGAAGTGGCTGAGAGAAACTACAACAAACTTTCCAAGGTGGTTAGATCCGGCGATAAGTCCAGAGCTAAGGAACTGGATGCCCTGGACAAAGCCCTTTCCGCTCTGAAGGAAGGTATCCCTCTCAGGTTTCTTGATTGGGAAGATGCGGAACTTGAGGTAATAAAGCCTTACCAGTTCATAACCCTAAAACCAGTGCTTTATGTGGCCAATGTGGACGAAGAAGGAGTAGAAAATCCCTATGTAGGCAAGCTCTTGAAGCTTGCAGAGAAAAAAAAAGCAAGGTGTGTGGTCATTTGTGGCAAGTTAGAACAGGAGCTTTCGGAGCTTCCTGAAGATGAGAAAATGGAATTTCTTGAACAGTTTGGATGGAAGGAATCTGGTCTGGAGCGTCTGGTGAGGACAGGTTACGAAATCCTTGACCTCATAACCTTTTTTACCGCTAACGAAAACGAGGCAAGGGCTTGGACGCTGAAAAGAGGCTCAACGGTATGGGAAGCTGCGGGCAAGATCCACACGGATATGCAGAAGGGGTTTATCAAAGCTGAAGTCGTTTCCTTTAAAGACCTCGACAGACTTGGTTCCTTAAGCGCAGCCAAAGAGCAAGGTGCATTGAGGGTTGAGGGGAGGGATTATCTGGTGCAGGACGGAGATCTCATCTACATCAGGTTCAGAGCTTAAGGGAGGCAGCATGGGAGACATATTTGAAAAGTGCTTTGCCTTTAAAGATCCCGATATTGTTAGAAGCCAAGGTATATATCCCTATTTCAGACCTATCTGCACCCAGCAAGGACCGGTAGTCAAGATAAACGGCAAAGAGCTCATAATGCTCGGTTCCAACAGCTACTTGGGACTCACCGAAGATCCCCGGGTTAAAGAAGCAGCAAAAAAGGCCATAGAAAAGTACGGCACAGGCTGTGCGGGCTCAAGGTTTCTCAACGGCACCTTGGATCTCCACCTGAAACT
>WGAU01000054.1 GCA_015494645.1 Aquificota bacterium | reverse complement strand
CTTCAGGATAATTGCACTCCTGAAAAAGTACTGGAAAAAACCAAAATCCTACTTAAAAACACACACGTTCGGGAAAACATCCTCAAAGCCACATCCCAACTTCAGAAAATGTTAAAAGGGGAAGACCCTTACAGAAGGGCTGCGGAGCTCTTTCATGAAACTCTACTTAAGACTGCTTAGAGAATACCTCCTTCCCCACTGGACCTTAGTAGCCATAGCACTTGTATGCGCTGCTGTGGTCGCCGGTGTACACGGAGCCACCGCATGGCTGGTAAAACCCCTAATGGACAAGATCTTTATTGAAAAGAACCGTCAGCTCCTCGGGATACTACCTGTCGTTGTGGTGGGACTTTACTTTGTTAAGGGCGTGGCCCGCTTCCTGCAAAACTACATCATGAAATACGTCAGCGAGCTGATGATAATGAACATAAGAATAGACCTTTACAAGCATCTACAAAACATGAGCTACGGCTTCTTGAAAAACAGGCAAACAGGCGAGCTCGTTTCAAGAATCATAAACGACGTGGGGGTTATCAGCAAAGCTAATGTTTCCCTTATTAGAAACTTTATTAGACAGATAATGACGCTGATAGCCCTACTGGTCGTGCTTTTTAAAAGGGACTGGCAGTTAGCTTCCTTCTCCATTGTTGTGTTCCCAGCCATGGGCGGCGTCATATACTATGTAGGCAAAAAGATGAAAAAAATCTCCAAAAGACAGCAGAAAAAAATGGCCACCATATCCGGAGTCCTTATAGAAGGCTTTTCAGGAGCCAAGGTGATCAAAGCCTTCAACGCAGAAAAGCAGGAAATTGAACGTTTCGCCAGAGAGATGAAGAAGCTTTTGAAAATCAATATGAAGGGAGTAACGGTAAAAGAATTAAACGCTCCCCTTGTGGAATTTTTAGGTTCCATTGCGGCGGCTATCATCGTGTTCATTGCCGGCAAGAGGGTGATTGACGGGATTCTATCCCCCGGAGATTGTTTCTCCTTCATTGCCGCTCTCATGATGATGTACGAGCCTGTAACAAAAATTTCCAAGGTAAATGCAGATCTTAACTCAGCCATAGCCGCTGCAGAAAGGATATACCAGTTCCTCGACACTGAACCGGACATAAAAGACCATCCCTACGCAGTGGAAAAAAGGCACTTTGAGAAGGATATAAAGTATCAGAACGTGTGGTTCAGATATCCCGACGCCGAAGAAGACGAATGGACCTTGAAAGATGTAAATCTCACTGTGAAAAAAGGTGAAATCTTGGCCATAGTTGGGCCAAGCGGTTCAGGAAAAACCACACTGGTGGACCTTTTACCAAGGTTATACGATCCCACAAAAGGATGCATATTGATGGACGGCATTGATATAAGAAAGATCAAGATATCGGCTCTTAGAAGTCTTATAAGCATGGTTACCCAAGACGTCATACTATTTAACGACACCATCTACAACAACATCCTTTATGGAAAACCCGAGGCATCTTACGAAGAGGTGATAAAGGCAGCCAAGATGGCCCATGCTCACGATTTCATTGTCTCACTTCCCGACGGTTACGACACAGTAGTGGGAGACAAAGGAGTAAGGCTATCGGGGGGACAGAGACAGAGAATAGCCATAGCCAGAGCCTTTCTTAAAAACGCCCCCATTTTGGTACTGGACGAAGCAACCTCTGCCCTTGATGCGGAAAGCGAACAGCTCGTAAAGGATGCGCTGTACAACCTCATGAAAGGAAAAACCACCCTCATAATAGCCCACAGATTGGCCACCGTGGTAGAGGCAGACAGGATCTGCGTTATGGACAAAGGAAGAATAGTGGAAGAGGGAACCCACGAAGAATTAGTGAAGAAAGGAGGATACTATAAAAGACTCTGCGAGCTACAGCTCATCCCTTAAAGATCGGCTGTTTTTCTGGAGCTTTGAGCGTCTTTTGTTGCCCGCAGCTTCTATCTACCTGAGAAGTGTTAAAATAAGCTTCTACAACCCGGAGATTCTGGAAGAAACAAGAAAAAGGCACAGAGGCTTCATCTGCGCCTTTTGGCACAACCGTATGCTTCCTTTGATATGGACATTCCGACACCAAAATATTGCCGCCATGGTAAGTCCCAGTAGAGATGGAGAAATAGTGGCAAGGGCGCTAAAAAGGCTCGGTTATGAAGTTGTTAGGGGATCAAGTTACAAAAGATCCGTAGCCGGAACAAAGGAGGCTGTAAAAAAACTCAGAGAGGGCAAAATTTTAGCCCTCATCCCTGATGGACCAAGAGGTCCCATATACACAGTAAACCCGGGTGCCATTGTCCTATCCCAAATAACTCAAAAACCAATTCTTCCAACAACATGTGTTTTTACAAGCTACTGGCAAACCAGAAGCTGGGACAAGTTCATGATTCCAAAACCTTTCAGCAAAATTGTTATAGGTTTTTACCCACCCTTCACAGTCCCCAAAGAACACGACCCCGAACCTTACAGAAAACATCTCAAACAGGCACTATTTGATATTGAAGATAAAATCATAAACTACTTGAAGCGCTAACCTATAGCGGTGTAGATCATTTTGTAAAGGCAACCCGGGATTATCCCGTTCTGAATGACCAATATAACCAAAAGAACTACCACAAAGCCTGTGGCAACACCCACCTGAACCTTGGGCAAGGAAACAGGATCTCTCATAAACATGTAGTAAACCACCTTCAGGTAGTAGTACGCAGCAATGGCAGAATTTATTAAAGCGAAAAGTACAAGCCAGTACAAGCCAGCTCTTAGACCCGCTGCAAACACATAGAATTTACCCATAAATCCTACCGTACCGGGGATGCCAGCAAGTGAGAATAAGAAAACAGACAGGGCTGCTGCCAAAGCGGGATGCTCTACAGCGATCCCCTGAAGCCTTTCCAAGGAAGTTGCCTCTTCCCCTTCCCCTGCCATGGCGCTAATCACAGCAAAAGCCCCAAGATTCATAAGACAGTAAGCCACAGCATAATACACCACAGAAGCGGCCGCTACTTTGGTCGCCGCAGCAACCGCCACAAGAGCATAGCCTGCATGGGCTATTGACGAATAGGCAAGGAGCCTCTTCACATCCATCTGTCTTATGGCGGCAAAGTTACCCAAAACCATAGAAAGCACAGAGGCGAGCATTATAAGGGAAATCCAAAGCTGCTTGTTTACACCAAAGGCTTCATAAAATAGCCTAACCACAAATATAAAAATAGCCGCTTTAGAAGCGGTCATCATAAACCCTGTCACAGGAGCAGGAGAGCCCTGATAAACATCAGGAGCCCAAACATGAAACGGCGCTGCCGAAAGCTTGAACAACACCGCCACTACAAAAAGGGTCAAGCCCAACACAAAAACCAGATCGGGTTTAACGGCGACTATATCCACGAGATCCAAGCTGTTGGCTTTGAAATAGATGAGAGCCATTCCCACTGCCGAAAATCCAGCGGCGAATGCGCCTATAAGAAAGTACTTTATGGCCGCTTCCACACAGAGATCCCTGTCCCTGACGAAACCGGCAAGGGCGTATAGGCATACGGACATTAGTTCCAAGCTCAGGAAGAAAACCAAAAGGTGAGAGGAGGAGGCAATGAACATCATGGAAAGGGCAGCGAACATAACAAGCCCGTAAAACTCACCGTAGTTGCGATTCTCCCTTATCAAGTAATCTCTTGCATAAAGACAGGTGACAAAGGCACAGAATATAAACAGGTAATTGGCAAAGAAGGCCAGTTTATCCCTTAGGATAAGGTAGGAAAAAGCCCTACCGTGATCACCGAAGAGTTTATAATTAAAGTAAGCTGCTATTATAAGCCCCAAGGCACTCAGTATATTTAGGTAACTCTCCCTGCTTCTGCCCCAAGCATCGGCTATGAGCACAACAACCGCTGTTAAAAAGACCACAATTTCTGGAAGAATGAGCATTATATCCTTTGTGGTCACCATCAGTTCCATGATGCCTCCCCTCAATCCTCAATCTTCGTGTCTTCAGAGAGATCCAAAGCCACCTTAGAAGATGCAGTATCTTTTTTGTATATCATACTTACCGTAGCCTCGCCCTTGGAAAGCTTTATAAAGGCTTCAACGGAAGGTTGCATTCTCTCCAAGAAGGGCTTGGGATAAAGCCCTATCCAAAACATAGGAACGGTTATCAGTAAAAGTATAACAAACTCCCTGAAGTTTAAATCTTTAAGCTTCATATTGGCTGGATTGGTCAGAGGTTGGAAAAATACCCTCTTGTACATCCACAAAAGATAAGCAGCGGAAAAGACCACTGCAGTTGTTCCAAGAACTGCAAAGATAGGATAATTCTGAAAGGTCCCTATAAGGGTTAAGAACTCTCCAACAAATCCGTTTAGCCCTGGCAAACCACAAGAGGAGAACATGGCTATCATGAAGAAGGTAGCGTACATGGGCATAACCTTAGCTATGCCGCCGTACTCTTTTATAAGCCTTGTGTGCCTCCTGTCGTAAATCACTCCTACCAAAAGAAAGAGTGCCCCTGTTGATATCCCGTGATTTATCATCTGAAGAAGGCTACCGGATACACTCTGGAGATTGAGGGCAAAAAGTCCCAACATACATGTTCCCAAGTGGCTAACGGAAGAGTAAGCTACAAGCTTCTTTATATCCTCCTGAACAAGGGCCACAAGGGCACCGTAGATTATACCAATCACCGAAAGGGCCAAGAACAACAGAGCAAACTTCTGAACAGCAGAAGGGAAGAAGGGCATACAAAACCTCATAAAACCGTAGGTTCCCATCTTCAGAAGGACACCGGCAAGGATGACCGAACCTGCCGTGGGAGCCTCAACGTGGGCATCGGGGAGCCACGTGTGGAAGGGCCACATGGGCACCTTGATGGCAAAGGCCACAGCAAAGGCCAAAAAGAGCCATGGAACCACAGTGGATGGAACGGGTGTTTTCAAAAGCTCAAACAAGTCAAAGGACAAGAAACCTGTAACGTTGTAGTGATTCCAATAGAGATAGATAATGGCACCAAGCATAAGCACAGATCCGGCCATGGTATAAAGGAAGAATTTTATAGCCGCATACACCCTTCTGGGACCACCCCACACACCAATGAGTAAAAACATGGGAATGAGGAGAAGCTCCCAAAAGAGATAGAATAGAAGTATATCAAGGGCTACGAACACGCCCACCATTGTGGTCTCAAGAAAGAGGAAGGAGATCATGTACTCCTTCACTCTCTTTTCAATACTCCAAGAGGCAAGTATGCTAAGAACGGTAAGAAAAGTTGTTAAAAGCACCAGAAAGAGAGAAATCCCATCTATACCCACATAGTAGTAAGCCCCCCATGCCTTTATCCAAGGATGCTTTTCCACAAACTGAAACTGAGGGGTTCCCAACCTAAACTCAAAGTACAGTGGAACTGAGATCAAAAACTCTATCACAGAAATTACAAACGCCGTCCAGCGTATGACGTTGACGTTCTTCCTGTCTATAAAAGAGATGATGAGCACACCAACAAGCGGAAAGAAGATCAAAACCGTAAGTATCGGGAAGTTCGCTATCATCACCTAACCCCTCATCAGAGTAGTATTTTCAGGCCGCACACTATAACAACGCCAATAATAACAAGCCATGCGTAATCGGGTATGTATCCTGTTTGAATTCTTCTCACCACCGAGCCGATAAGAGAACAAAGTCCAGCAACTCCGTTGACTATTCCATCTATGATCAACACATCCACTATCTTCCACAAGACATGCCTTGATATGCCCACCGTTGGATTTATGAAGAGGGCGAAGTAAAGCTCATCTACCCAGTATCTGTTGTACAGGACTAGGTAGATAGGCCTGAAGCGCTGGGCCATGGTTACCGGGTCGGGCACCCTCTTTATGTACATGGAGTAGGCAAGGAAGATTCCCATCACAGCAACGGCAACAGATATAATTATCAACGCAAGCCCACTTTCGTGGCCACCGGCGTGCTCGGCACCATGAGTAACCATTTCATGGGCAGTACGCATTATGCGGTTTATGAAGCCCTCAAAACCACCGTTGGGCGCCAGTGCCAGAAGACCAGCAAGAACAGATCCTACCGCAAGCACTATCAAGGGAATGGTCATAACAGGAGGATTCTCATGGGCATGTTCGTAAAGGTGCTTGTCCCTCGGTTCTCCAAAGAAGGTAAGGAATATAAGCCTGAACATATAAAAAGCAGTCATGCCAGCAGTTACTGTGCCTATGAACCAAACCACCTTGTGTCCACTGACAAAGGCATGGTGAAGTATTGAGTCCTTGGACCAGAAGCCTGCCAAAGGAGGCACCCCTGCTATGGCAAGGGCACCTATGATAAAGGTTATTCCCGTTATCTTCATCTTGTTTATGAGCCCACCCATCTTCTGCATGTCTAATTCGCCGTGAAGAGCGTGCATCACAGACCCGGCACAGAGGAACATCAATCCCTTAAAGAAGGCATGGGTGAACAGATGAAAGATGCCAGCGGCGTAAGCTCCCACTCCAACGCCTACGAACATGTAACCCAACTGAGAAACGGTGGAAAAGGCAAGAACCCTCTTGAGATCGTTGTTCACCAACGCCATAGATGCAGCAAACATAGCTGTGGCTGCTCCAACAACAGCCACCACCTCCATGGTGAAAGGTGCCACGTTAAACAAAGCATGGGATCTGGCAATCATGTAAACACCGGCAGTAACCATGGTAGCGGCATGGATCAAGGATGAAACAGGAGTAGGACCTTCCATAGCGTCAGGCAGCCACACGTAAAGAGGGATCTGTGCCGATTTTCCAGTGGCACCCATGAAGAGCAAAAGAGTTATAAGGGTAGCCAAAGGAACGGAAAGCTCATGGGCTAAAGCAAATACATCGTGGAATATCAAAGATCCAAGGTGCTTGTATATAAGAAAGAGAGCTATAGTGAAACCAAAGTCCCCTATTCTATTGGTTATAAAGGCTTTCATTCCGGCATTAGCCGCCGAAATCTTCTCGTACCAATAGCCAATCAAAAGGTAAGAACAGAGGCCAACCCCCTCCCAACCCACAAACATCAAAAGGTAGTTGTTAGCAGCCACCAAAATGAGCATGAAAAAGACAAACAGATTCAGGTAGGTGAAATATCTGGCGTAAGATATATCGTCCTCATGATCCATGTAACCAATGGAGTATATGTGTATCCATGTAGCAATGAAGGTAACCATACTCATCATCATAGCGGAAAGCTCGTCCACCAAGAATCCAACAGGAATTTTTAAGCCACCGAGGGCTATCCACCAGTAAAGAACATGGTCAAAACGCTCTCCTTTCATCACCCTCAGCAGTATCATAAACGCTAAAACAGCAGGTATAGCTATGGCCGGAACCGCTATCCAGTGGGCCTTTCTCCTGGTCTTCCAACAGAACAAGCCGTTTATGGCAGCACCCAAAAGGGGTATAAACACAACTCCCAAAACCAGCTTCTGCATCCCTTCTCCTCCTACCACCTCATGAGGTCAGCCTTATCCACTTCAACGCCGCCTCTACGTCTGTAAAAGGCGGTAATGATGGCCATTCCAATGGCAGCTTCTGCAGCGGCTACGGCCATTATAAAGAGCACTATTACCTGCCCCTCAATAAGCCCCTTAAATTTGGAGACGCCCATAAAGATTATGTTGGCGCCGTTTAGCATAAGCTCTATGCAGATGAACATAACAATGGCATTCTTACGAATCAAAACCCCAAAAGCACCGATGGCAAAGGTGATTATGCCTATGAGATAGGTTAGCGTCATCTCCATAACCTACACCCCTAAATCCTTTTCTTTGCCAAAGCCACCGCTCCCACAGCCGCAGCGAAAATCAAAACGGACACCAACTCAAAAAGCAGCGCATAC
>WGAU01000053.1 GCA_015494645.1 Aquificota bacterium | reverse complement strand
TTTTACTATATTTAAATTTATGTTCTCCGCAATAGTCACAGCCATGATACTTTTATGGCTTTTCAACGATTTGGGATGGATTAGCATTCATCCCAAGCCACTGAGAGTCTGGGCTAATCTCTTGGGAGGAACCATTTTTGGCATAGGCTGGGGACTTTTGGGGTATTGCCCTGGAACCACCGTTTGTGCGGTGGCAGAGGGAAGGATTGACGGACTTTTTGGAATGCTGGGTATGGTGGTAGGTGCCATGATTTATGCAAATTACTACTCGTTCTTTAGGAGTATTAGAAAGATCAAGAGCTTTGGCAGAACATCTTTGGAAGATTTAACCAGCGTAAACCACTGGGTACTTATAGTCGTGGTAGCTGCATGCATGATTGGAATGCTTTATTTATTTGAAAAGATAGAAACCAAGAAAAAATAGGAAAGCTCCCGGCACATCAATTAATAGGAGGGGCGAGATGAAAAGATTTGCAATGCTTGTTATAACAGTATTACTTCCAATCTGTGTTTTTGCCGGAGAGATAAGTTACAATTGCCTTACCAAGATAGTTGTTGATCCAAGGCGTATTTCCAAAGACATTCCCCTTGACCATAACATAGACGCCTTCACCGCCTACAAGATGTACAAAGAAAATCCCAATATAATATTCGTGGATGTAAGAACCCCAGAAGAGTACCAGGTTATAGGCCACATCCCCTGGGCGTATAATATTCCTGTCAAAATCTTCACAAAGGAATGGAACGGGAAGAAATTCAAGAAAGTTAAAAACCCAAGGTTTGAAAAGGACTTTATGAAGAAGTTTCCAGATAAAAACAAAACCTACATAATCTACTGCCGCTCCGGGCACAGGTCCCGATACGCCATAAAAATCCTTAAAAAGCTTGGGTACAAAAATCTCTACAACATGTGGGAAGGTTTTGAGGGAACAAAGGTTCCCTTCAAATTTGCGCCAAGCTATGGAAAGAGGGTCTTGGATGGATGGAGAAATAAAGGACTTCCTTGGACCTACAAACAGGATTCCGAACACGCCTACATTGAATACTCAAAGATTAAATAATTGAAATCACGCATAAAAGAAGTATAACTGTAAGAAAGAGCGTAGCCGGGAGCTTTCCTATCTTCCTCCTTGCAAAAGGAAACATACCTATGTAGAGAAACACGAAGGATATGATAATAGTTGCTGTATTCGGCGGAGCTATCTGAAGTAGCTTTTGAAATGGTCTAAAAAACCATACCGCCTTTTCCACATCGTTAGCAATTGATTTTGGAAGAGGCTGCTTGGAAACAAAAAGAACCAAAGCGTTCATTACCGAAATACCAACCAACGCTGCAATTGCTTCTGTTTCATAGAGATGTACCACGGACACCTTGGGTTGTAATCTGAACCTTGCGGTGTTGCTCTTCCTAACATAGTAGAAATGCCACATGGAAACAGGCACGATCATTACAGGTAGAACCGAAACATGCAAAATGTACAGTATAGAGGTTGGAACGTGGAGCCTCAGAAAATTTGAAAAGACAATTTTTGCAAGTTCAGCCTTAACATCTCCTCTTAGGAAGTAACCCGTCATAAGAGACAGGAACAAAAGTTTGAACAGAACGCAACCTGTAATCCACGTCATGGCAGGGATCTCATCCTTAAGGGAGTTTCTAAATAAATGCAAAACGGCAAAGACCAGCAACGCCTGGGACGACAGGTTGTGAACATCGGCAAAATACCAGCCGTAAGGGAGCGCTTGTTTTATTTCCTTCAAACTGTTCATTGGGACTTTAAAGTCAAAGAATGCTGACAGGACAAAACCGGAAAGGTAAAGCATAAACACCATGAGAACCGCCAATCCACCCAAGGCAAAGGTGTTGGTTATTGCAAGCTGTTTTTCAGCAACGAACTTGGGCCTTGTGTGAGAAAAAAATCCCCTATTTTCCATAAAATTCTTTAATAGAATTCACCAGCCCAGCTATAGAATGCACATTTGAGGTTACGTCCACCTTCAACCCAAGTGCCTCGGCTTTCTCCGTGGTTACAGGACCGATACTTGCGATAACCTTTCCTTTACAGATTTCCTTAGCTTTCTCTCCCAGTATCTTGAAGAAATTCTCAACGGTGGATGGACTTGTGAAAGTTACAACATCACTCTCTCTAAGCTTGGACATGCTGCAGGCATCTACCTCAGGAAGTACCGTCTCGTAAACCACAAGCACATCCACCTCGGCTCCTCTGGCTCTCAAGCTTTTAGGGAGAACCTCTCTTGCTATTTTTGCCCGAGGTATCAGGACTCTCTTCCCGTAAACGCTTCCCAAAGTTTCCACAATGCCTTCAGCTATAAATCTATCTGGCACCAAATCCACCTTAATTCCATACTCCTTACAGACCTTCAGCGTTCCAGGACCTATGACGCATACCTTTGCCCTTTCAGGAAAGGATAGTCCCCTACTGTTCAGAAGATTCATAAAGAACTTAACCCCGTTGGCACTTGTAAAGATTACCCAGTGATAGTCTCCAAGCTTGGCTTCCCATCCACGATCCTGAGGCTCAACGGGTCTGAAAGTTATAGTTGGGAAATGTACAGGAACAGCCCTTTCCTTCTTAAGCAGACTGACAAATTCCCCTGCCTGTTCTTTAGCTCTGGTTATGACTATTTTTTTTCCTTCTAATGGATAAGCTTGCCTATCCTGCGCCATCTTATGTGAGTAAAGCACCTTAAACTGAAAAAGCTCTTTGAATCACAAGAAAAGTAGATTATAAAGGCCTTCCCCACTATATCTTTTTCAGGAACAAAACCCCAGAATCTGCTGTCGTAGCTGTTGTCTCTGTTATCTCCCATAACAAACAAATGACCCTTTGGCACGGTTACAGGCCCATAGTTGTCCCTCGGGGAAAATTGAGCAGGAATAACGTTGGGATCGGTATGTTGTACGTAGGGCTCATCTAACTTCTTTCCATTAACGTAAACCTCTTTGTTAACAATCTTTATTTCGTCCCCCGGTAATCCTATCACCCTTTTGATGTAGTCTTTGCTTTTGTCCAAAGGAAATTTAAAAACAATAATTTCAAAGCGTTTAGGCTCTCTGAATCTGTAGGTGATCTTTTCCACCAACAGGTGATCACCAACCAAAAGGGTTGGAATCATTGATCCGGAAGGTATGCGAAAAGCTTGAACTATGAAGGTTCTTATTATTAGAGCTAATATTAAAGCAACGACAATGTCCTTTACCCATTCCCTCACCTTTTCTAAAAAGCCTTCCTGCTCGGTTTCCATCTCCCCTACTCCTTTTTCAGCACGGCTAAGAACGCCTCTTGAGGTATTTCCACTTTTCCTATCATTTTCATACGCTTCTTGCCTTCCTTCTGCTTTTCAAGGAGCTTCCTTTTTCTGGTAACATCGCCGCCGTAGCACTTCGCCAGCACATCTTTCCTCAGAGGCTTTATGGTTTCCCTGGCGATGACCTTCCTACCTATAGCTGCCTGTATGGCAACCTCAAAAAGCTGTCTCGGAATGATCTCTTTGAGCTTTTTCACAAGTTCTCTGCCTCTGTAATAGGCTTTTTCCCTGTGAACAATCACAGAAAGGGCATCCACAGGCTTACCGTTAATGAGGATGTCAAGCTTTACAAGATCCGATTCCCTGTACCCTATGATTTCGTAGTCCATGGAAGCGTATCCTCTTGAAACGGTCTTCAACATATCATGGAAATCCAGAAGAATCTCTGCCAAAGGAACCTCGTACTCTAAAATGACCCTGTTTCCTTCCATGTATTCCAGACGCTTTTGAATTCCCCTTCTGTCTATAAAAAGATTAATTATGCCCCCCACATACTCGGCAGGGGTTATTACAGTAGCAAGTACATACGGCTCCTCTATGTGGTCTATGCCTCCCGGATCAGGAAGATGAGCCGGATTGTCTATGAAAACCTCCTCTCCATTACGTTTTACCACTTTGTACACCACCGTGGGAGCTGTGGCTATAAGTCTCAGCTCAAACTCCCTCTCAAGACGCTCCTTAACTATCTCCATGTGGAGGCTACCCAAAAATCCGCACCTGAACCCGTATCCCAACGCAGCAGAAGACTCCGGTTCAAATACCAAAGAAGCATCGTTTAACTGTAGCTTTTCCAAAGCCTCCCTCAGCGCAGGGTAGTCATCGGGATCAATGGGATACAAACCGGCAAAGACCATGGGCTTGACCTTTTTAAAGCCAGGAAACGGCTCATCGGTGGGATTCTCTGCATTGGTTATGGTGTCCCCAACCCGGGTGTCCCTGACATTTTTTATGCCAGCGGTTATGTATCCCACCTCTCCAGCAGAGAGAGCTTCTGTAGGGGTGGGATCTGGAGAAAACACTCCCACCTCCTCCACTTCAAACACCTTACCTGTGGACATAAGCAGTATTCTCATACCCTTCTTGATTCTACCGTCTATAACCCTTATGGTGGTCACCACGCCTTTGTAAGGATCGTACCAGGAATCAAAGATAAGCGCTTTCAAAGGTCTTTCTGGATCCCCTTTGGGAGGCGGAATCTTGTTTACTATGGCCTCAAGGACATCCTCTGTGCCTATACCAAATTTAGCAGACACCAAGAGAGCCTCACTGGCATCAAGACCGATCACCTCTTCAATTTCCCTTTTTACCTTTTCTGGATCGGCACTTGGCAGATCAATCTTGTTTATTACAGGAATGATCTCTAAATCATGCTCAAGCGCCAGATAAACATTCGCTATGGTTTGAGCTTCTACCCCCTGTGTTGCGTCCACCACAAGCAGAGCGCCCTCACACGCTGCAAGACTCCTTGACACCTCGTAAGAGAAATCCACATGTCCTGGGGTATCTATAAGATTGAGTATATATTCATTTCCGTCTTTTGCCTTGTATTTTAATCTTACGGTTTGAGCCTTTATAGTAATGCCCCTTTCCCTCTCAATATCCATTTTATCCAAGAACTGCTCTACCATTTTGTTGGGAGGAACGGCTCCTGTGTACTCCAGTATCCTGTCGGCAAGGGTAGACTTGCCATGATCTATGTGGGCTATAATGCAGAAATTTCTTATTCTTGCCATGTCAGCCATGGCAATTCTATTTATTATCTGCTCTTCTCTTTTTCAACCTGATGAGCTTCCCATTGCATTTGACGGGAGTTGGAAATAAATCGTGTAAGTATTTATATAGCTTAGGAGGTAACTCATGAAACAAACTAAGCAGAACACATACCCTTTCTCCCAGCAATGGGTAGAGGAGATGGTAAGGATCATCCAGGACACTGC
>WGAU01000052.1 GCA_015494645.1 Aquificota bacterium | reverse complement strand
TTTATGGGCTACGAAGGGTCCCAAGAGTACAGGGACAAGCTGAGAAAGATTTGGCTCATCGTGATGGCTCTGATAATCCACAACTTTCCTGAAGGTTTTGCTGTGGGCGTTTCCATCGTGAACGATTCTAACAAAGGCATGGCCACGGCACTTGCCATAGGTATCCAGGATATTCCAGAAGGATTGGCAGTGTCCCTTCCCCTCATGGTGGCCACGAAGAGGGTAGTTGTTCCTCTTTTTGTTGGGTTTCTTAGCGGATTTTCCGAATTTCTCACGGCCTTAGTAGGAGGATGGGCCTTTACCGTTATGAAGTCTTTTCTTCCCTTTGGTCTGAGCATGGCTGGTGGAGCCATGGTTTATGTGACGGTAAAAGAGGTTTTCCCAGAGGCTTACAGAAGCGGAAGAGATACTCTCATAACCTGTGGGTTTCTTGCTGGCTTTTTGGTTATGCTGATCCTTGATACTCTCCTTGGCTGAGCTTCCTTCTGGATTATATTTACTTTTAGCTTCCAATAAACTTTCTGGGAGGTAAAAGATGGCGAAGATCAAGGGAGTGAAGTTTAAGTGCAACATATGCGGTGAGGAACATGAGGAGTATGT
This sequence comes from Aquificota bacterium, assembly GCA_015494645.1. Lineage (GTDB taxonomy): Bacteria > Thermosulfidibacterota > Thermosulfidibacteria > Thermosulfidibacterales > Thermosulfidibacteraceae > Thermosulfidibacter. The sequence goes on along the minus strand of WGAU01000052.1, from coordinate 2,125 downwards.
TGATCAGCAGCAGTTTGTTGAGTGGATAAAGAAGAGTCCCACTCCGATATTCACCTGTCCACAATGTGGTGAGGATGGTCTTAGCCACATAAACAATGTGCATCTTAAGGTGCTGGCTAAATACATTGATCTTTTGAATACCCTTTGGGAGGCCATTGAGGAGGAGAGGGAGAAGCTTTCAAGGCACGGGGTGTGGATTGAATTCATAGAGGAGTGTGAACCTTCCCAGAAATAGAAGCCTGAACTTCGGGGATTCCCACTACAAGTCGTGGTGTGACCTTTAGTTAAATTTCTAAACATAGAAATCTTGACAGCAATCCACTCAAATCTTATATTCTTCAGTAGCCCAAAAACCCATAGGGGAGGTAGGTGAGCCATGAGCAAAGTGATAGGCATTGATTTGGGAACCACCAACTCTGTTGTTGCTGTAATGGAAGGCGGACAGCCCAAAGTGATAGTCAATCAGGAAGGGGCAAGAACCACGCCTTCTATGGTGGCGTTTACCAAAGATGGTGAGATCCTTGTGGGTGCACCTGCCAAGAGACAGGCGGTAACCAATCCAGAGAACACCATCTTTTCTATTAAGCGCTTTATGGGGCGCCGTTACGATGAGGTGCAGGAAGAGATAAAGATGGTGCCTTACAAGGTGGTGAGGGGACCTCATGGTGATGCCCGCGTGGAGGTGATGGGCAAGGTTTACTCTCCACCTGAGATCTCTGCAATGATCCTGAGGAAGCTCAAAGAGGCAGCAGAAGCTTATTTAGGTGAGAAGGTGGAAAAGGCAGTTATAACCGTTCCTGCCTACTTCAACGACGATCAGAGGCGTGCCACCAAGGATGCCGGAAGAATAGCCGGTCTTGAGGTCTTGAGGCTGGTAAACGAGCCCACAGCAGCTGCTTTGGCTTACGGTCTTGACAAGAAGAAGGGCGGAAAGATCGCCGTTTACGATTTGGGTGGTGGAACCTTTGACATATCCATTCTTGAGGTAGGCGAGGGTGTTTTTGAGGTTAAAGCCGTTAACGGAGACACCCACCTTGGTGGAGACAACTTTGACCAGAGGATCATAGACTGGCTGGTGGAAGAGTTTAAGAAGGAGACGGGCATTGATTTGAGGAATGATCCCATGGCAATGCAGCGTCTGAAAGAAGCTGCTGAGAAGGCAAAGATAGAACTTTCCTCCGTAATGGAGACGGAGATAAATCTTCCTTTCATAACTGCCGATGCCTCTGGTCCGAAGCACCTCATTAAGAAGCTCACCAGAGCCAAGTTTGAATCTCTCATAAGGGACCTTGTGGAAAAGACCATTGAGCCCTGTGAGCTTGCCATGAAGGATGCTGGTATCACTCCTGCCGATGTGGACGAGATTATCTTGGTTGGTGGATCCACAAGGGTGCCTTTGGTGCAACAGATTGTTAAAGAGATCTTCGGCAAGGAGCCGAGGAAAGACATCAACCCCGATGAGGCTGTTGCTTTGGGTGCCGCTGTACAGGCTGGTGTGCTGACGGGTGAAGTGAAGGACATACTCCTTCTTGATGTTACCCCGCTGTCTCTTGGTATTGAGACTTTGGGTGGTGTCATGACGGTGCTTATTCCCAGAAACACTACCATACCTACCAGAAAGAGCGAGATCTTCACTACCGCTGCGGATAACCAGACCTCTGTTGAGATACATGTGCTGCAGGGTGAAAGGCCCCTTGCCAAGGACAACAGAACCCTGGCAAGGTTTATACTGGATGGCATACCTCCTGCACCAAGAGGTGTGCCCAAGATAGAGGTTACCTTTGACATAGACGCCAACGGAATACTGCACGTTTCCGCCAAGGATCTTGCCACTGGCAAGGAGCAGAAGGTTACCGTTACCGCTTCCAGCGGTCTTACTGAAGAAGAGATTGAGCGTATGATCAGGGAGGCCGAGGCCCATGCCGAAGAGGACAGAAGAAGGAAGGAGGAGATAGAGCTTCGCAACCAGCTTGACGGTCTTGTTTACAGCGTTGAAAAGACCCTCAACGAAAACAGAGAAAAGATTCCTGTGTCCGATATCAAGGAGATTGAAGAGGCTTTGGCTGATGCCAAGAAGGTGCTTGAGGAAAAGCGCGGCATAGACGATATAAAGAGGGCTATAGAT
>WGAU01000051.1 GCA_015494645.1 Aquificota bacterium | reverse complement strand
GTATTGTGGAAGCCCACGGTGGAGAGATTTGGATAGACTCCCCCAACCATCCCGGAGTTACCTTTCACATCAAGCTACCTGTTGTAACAGAAAATTAACTTCAAAAGGTGTTGAAAAGTCTAAAGGCGGTAAAATAAATTATTAAATTGGAATCCAGCGCAAAGGAGGTGATGGGTTTGAAGAAAGCTTTTCTGGGCTTTATCCTTGGTGCTATTGTAGCAGGAGGTATAGCCTTATTTTCAGCAGCACAGATAACTGCAACAAATCATGTTTCCTTCTGTGCATCCTGTCACGAGATGAAAGTATTCCACGAAACGTGGAAGGTAGCCGCCCATGGTCCCGATAAGCATCGCGGTGCTGTAAGGGCAAGGTGTGTTGACTGCCATCTTCCCCATGAAGGACTTATCAAATACCTTATCACCAAAGGAATGGCAGGCATGAGTGACTTCTACGCCCACATGACCGGAAAAATGGCAACCTATCAGGAGTGGTTGGAAGCCCTGAAAGATCCCGAAAGAAAGGTAAAGGTTTACGAGTCGGGATGCAGGGAGTGTCACAAGGAACTCATTGGAAACGGAGTCCCGCTTAAGGCCATCCTGGCCCACAGGGCCTATCTACTTAGGGAAACGGATAAGACCTGCATATCCTGCCACAGCACTGTAGGTCATGGAAACATCAGAGCCGTACTTGCTCAAAAGATAAAACAAAATAAACAGGGAGGTGAGCTGTGATGAGGTATTTATTATCTTTACTTGCCGTGCTTGTATGGAGCATGGCGTATTCTCAGTACTACCCTAACCTTGCCAAAAGCACCAACTTAGTAATCAAACGCGGATACTCCAAGGAAGCCCTGCAGTGTATTGAGTGTCACTCCAAGAAGACTCCGGGAATTGTTCAGCAGTGGAAAGAAAGCCGCATGGCCCATGCAGGTGTCTCCTGTTACGACTGTCACGTGGTTCCTAAGGACTCTCCTATGGCAAGCCAGTGCGAGGGTGTGAAGGGAACCAACATCTACACCTCTCCCATGGTTTCTCCAAAAACCTGTGCCAAGTGCCATCCCACAGAAGCAGAGGAGTTTTCCAAGAGCTCTCACGCAAGGTTGGCCTCCCGCCCGGTGGTGGAACTTGCCAAGATGAAGAAGCTCATGGAGTACTTTGAGGGTGGACAGTTCGCTGGTGTTCCCAAGGGAGACCCAAGAACCACAGCTACCAGAAGAACTGGGTGCCAGATGTGCCACGGAACAAAGGTAAAGCTTGGTCCCGACAAGAAGCCTGTTGACGGCTGGCCAGGTGGAATAGGAACAAGATATCCCGATGGTGGAATCGGAAACTGCGTATCTTGTCACTACAGACACAAGTTCTCTATTGAACAGGCCAGAAAGCCAGACACCTGTGGAAGGTGCCACATCGGTCCTGACCACCCAGATATTGAGATATACCTTGAAAGCGCCCACGGACAGCTTTATCTCGCCCACGGCGAGAAGTGGAAGTGGGATAGCGCTCCCGATGCATGGGAACCCGGAGACTATGAAGCTCCCACATGCGCCACTTGCCACATGAGCGGGATTGGAGACCTCAAGACCACCCACAATGTGGGTGAAAGGCTCTACTGGGATCTCATGCACAAGAACGGCGATACTATAAGAGGCGTAAACACCCCCAAGGACCAGCCTGAACGCGGATATGGCCCCAGGGGTAGAAAGCTTATGAAAAAGGTTTGTGCTAATTGTCATTCCAGCACCCATACAGAAGCTTTCTTCAAAAAGCTGGACGATGCCGTTAAACTCTACGACTACTACTATGACAAAGCTGAAGCCATGCTTCAGGATCTTAAGAAGCGTGGTCTCCTGAAAAAGGATCCCTGGTCTGATGCGTTCCAGGAGCTTTACTACTATCTCTGGCACCATGTAGGCAGAAGGGCCAGACAAGGCGCTGCTATGGATGGTCCCGATTATGCACACTGGCATGGTTTCTTCCAGCTCTTCCAAGTGTTCAAGGACATGCAGGCTATCTACGAATACAGAATAAAGCATAACAAGATAGAAGAACTTTCTCCTGTAATGTCCTCTGCCCCCTATTAATCCTAACAACAAAAAGGGGGAGGGACCCCCTCCCTCCCCCCTCTCTCCGCGAGGTGAACAATGAAAAAGATTTTACTAATATTTACTTTGGTACTTGCGCAGTTTCTCGCATCCAACGCTCAGGTGTGGGTAGAAAAGCATACAAACATGGAGTTTACGTGGATCCCTGAAGGGTGTTTTCAAATGGGATGTCCCTCAAAAAACGATTTGTGCTATTTTGACGAAAAGCCCTTGCGCAAAGTCTGTTTGAAAGGGTTTTGGATATCAACCAAAGAAGTCACCCTTTCCCAGTGGAAACAGTTTATAAAGGAAAGCAGATACAATCCAAAAGCCAAACCAGAAGATCTTTGGGGATGTACATCTGTGGGAAAGCCCGAGTTTGAACAGAAGGACAATGAACCTGTAGTATGTGTTAGCTGGCATGATGCTGTAAACTTTGCTAAGTGGCTGAGTAAAAAAACAGGATTAATTTTTAGGCTTCCCACCGAGGCAGAATGGGAATACGCATGCAAAGGAAGCAAAGGGCACCTATGTTCTTTCGGAGACGCTCCTCCGCCAGGTAACTTTGCCAATTACTGGTCAGGGTTTGGAGGAAAAAGCGGGAAAGACACCTTTAAATACACCGCTCCCGTAGGCTCCTTTAAACCAAACGACTTTGGTCTCTACGACATGATAGGAAACGTATGGGAATGGGTAGAAGACTGGTACACTATCTATAACATCCCATCCAAAAAGGAGAAAAAAGTTGTGAAAGGTGGAAGCTGGGAAAGCCAAGCAAAACTGCTGAGATGTTCCACCAGAAAGGCCATATCTCCTGAAAGGAGGTACGACGCCATAGGATTCAGACTTGTGGTAGAACTTCCTGCACCTAAACCTTCTGTAAAAGCTCAGCGATAAGCTTTACTTCGCTTATTGGAATATCCAGCTCAGATGCTATTTCGGCAGGGGTTTTACCCTTCTTTAAAAGATGTTTGACCATATCTCTTTTTTTTCTCTTTTCTTCCTCCTTCCTTCCCACTGCATCGGAAAGAAGAGCCAGTTTTTTTTCTATCTCAAGCTCTTTTTTCTTAAGTTCCTCAATGGCCTTATCCCTTTCGTAAGCCACCATATCGTGAAAAGCGCTTATTTCCCTTGTTTTATCCTCAAGAAGCACCTTTATTCTTTCCTCCACGGCCAAAATCCTGTCTATATCTTCTCTTTCAAGCCTTCTGCGTGAAATTAGCACAGCCAACAGGATTATAACCACCACATCAAATACAACCTGAAAGATAAGGAATAGATGCTCCATCAAGCACGACCCAAAGATCTTCTGGCGAGGATTTCCCTTTGCTTGATGAAAACAAACTTTATAAGATCCTCCCTGTCGTCTTCTTTAATGTAGTCAAAGGATACCCTCACAATGTTTCTGTTTCTCTCCTTATCACATGTAACCACCTTACCTAAGGCCCTTATCCCCTGTTTTGGAAAGAGAGGAACATCTATGAGAATATCAAGATAGCTCCCCGGCGGTATTGGCTCTTCCCACTCAAAGGCAAGCCCACCGCCTCCAAGATCTACCGTAATGGCTTTATTCTCAAACTCAGAAGCCTTTTTCTGATCTTTCAAAACAAGCTCTATCTCGTCCAATTTTCTCTTTATATAAACTAAAAAATCCAAGATTAACGCATTCACATCCTTTGTTTCCTGAAGCTTGTGCTTCTCTATAAGCAGACGACTAAAGGCCTCTATGTCCTTGTAGGGATCCTCTCCTCCCCTTGTGATTTCCCGGATAAGATCTTCCCTTTTTGAAGGGTCTACAAAATTGAAGCTTATCCTTACAGCTATGGGAATCCTCACAAAACTTCTCTTTCCCGTTCCCGACATCTTAACCTCACGCCCATATATCTATTTTCCGCCTAACTTCCCCTGTAGGAGCCTTTTCAGCAAGTTCATTAACTGTTGTTCTTCTTCTCTCAAAAATGGCCATGTTGTCAAGCTGACGCCGCTCAATGGGCAAATCACGAGGGCTCAGATGAACAGTTCCAACGGTATCCCATATAAAGGAAAGCTTGCCCACCAGATGTATGCTGCTTCTTGAATACATGGCTCCTAAGGTGTTAAATATTCCAAAATTTTATCACGTTCAAGGAAAACTAAAGGAGAAGGCTATGGAAGAGCTTTTACGCCAACTAAGCATAGCTTTACTGGAAAAGCTATCCTTTACCATGGATAGAAAAGAGCTGGACGAACTTATAGACATTGTAAAGTTTTCCGAGGATCCTCAGGAGCTTGAAGAAGTACTTGCGAGGATCTCAAACGCCCCCTTTGAAGACTGCAAAACACAAGAGCTAATGCAAAAGGCGAAGGTAGTAGCAGAAAAGATCGCCCAGATAGCTGGCAAAAGCCGTCTGGAAGTGAGAAACCCCAAGAGCTTGGCAGAGGCAATAGAGATAATACAAGATCTTACAAGAGAAGCAGAAAGCAAGCTTGACTGCATAGAAAAGGAAAAAATTGAACACATAAAAGAGTACGTTAAAGGACTTATCCATCAAATAGGCTCACGGTACAAAACTCCAGATGCTGAGATAATAGTTCAATCGGCCCTTGAAAGAATAGAAAGGGATACAAGATCCATATTCAACCCAGAGATATACAAGAGGATACAGGATCTCATTATTGAAAGGGAAAAGGAACTTGAATTTGAGAGAGCAAAGGTAAGAGAAAGACTGAAAGTAGTTATAAAAAGTATTGTTGACTCCCTCAACTCCCTCGGAGAATCGGAAAACAGCATAGTTGATTCCCTCCATCAACACGTAACCGGAATAGAGAGCATCATACAGCTTGACAACATTGAAGAGATAACTGAAAAGCTCACCCAGCTCTCTAAAGACCTGAGAAGAACCATAAACAAAGTTAAGAGAGAAATAGGAAAGACCAAGCAGGAACTGGAAAAAACCCAGAAGTCCTTAGAAGAACTGAAAACAGAACTGGAAAAATACAGAGAAAAGTCCATCATAGACGAGCTCACCCAAGTTCTTAACAGAAGAGGCATCATGGAAATCCTGCAGAGGGAATTCGCAAGGAGCAAAAGATTCAACACCCCCCTATCAGTGGGAATCGTAGATTTAGACGACTTCAAGAAAATCAACGACACCTACGGACACCTCATAGGAGACAAGGTGTTAAAGACAGTAGCATCCATTATAAAAAACAACTTAAGAATCACCGACGCTGTGGGAAGATACGGAGGCGAAGAGTTTTTGATTGTGCTTCCCGACACAGACTCTGAAGCTGCAGAGATAGCCGCCGAAAAGCTAAGAAAGGCGGTAGAAAAAAAGGTTTTCAAATACAAAGACGAAACATTCAAAGTCACCATAAGCATTGGCATAGCTCAGAGGAAGGAAACAGACACACTGGAAAGCCTGCTACAAAGGGCAGACGAAGCCTTGTACCTATCCAAAAAATCCGGCAAGAACCGCATCACCATCGCCCAATAGGATATCTCACTCTATGTAAGTAGAAGCCAAATTTTTATAATGGTGGGCGAGGCGCTTGAATTCTTGGATCTCTTCCGGTGTGACTTCACGTACAATTTTGGCAGGAGCTCCCATGATAACCACACCGGGAGGAAACTTCTTACCCTGAGTGATCAACGAACCAGCAGCTACCAAGCTGTTGTCTCCTATTTCTGCACCATCAAGGATTATAGCACCCATTCCTATGAGGCAGTTATTTCCTATAATACAACCATGAAGCATAACCCTATGGCCAACTGTTACGCCGTTCCCTATGATAGTAGGGTATTTGGCTGTGGTAACATGAACCATGCTAAGATCTTGTATGTTTGTATTCTCCCCTATCCTTATGTAGTTTACATCACCTCTAACAACGGTGTTGAACCAAATGCTTGACCCCTTTCCTATTTCCACATCACCTATCACAAAAGCTCCAGGAGCAATGAAAACATCTGCAGCTATTTTAGGCTTAACGCTTTTGTATGATAGGATTACTCCTCTCATGGATGTTTCAAAAGCAGGGGCGCACAAGGCGCCCCTTAGGTTTATTTGCCCAACACTTGCTGACCGTACTCGTAACCCACATCAAAGGCCTTGAGGTTGAGCTCCTCCGTGCCCGAAGGAACGGTATCTTCAACAGCTTTTCTCATAGCATCTCTACTGATGAGACCAGTAACGGCTGTGAAGAATCCACACATGACTATGTTAAGTGTAAGTCTTCTACCCACCTTCTCTTCAGCAAAGCGGGTAGCGGGAATCTTGAACAACTTTTGTGTAATATCTACACCTGAAAGGTCCACAAGCTCCTCTTCAATTATGAGGATCCCATCCTTTTTCAAGGTGGGATAGTACTTGGTGAAAGCCTCTTGAGACATGGCCACGAAAATATCCGGTTGCACAACGTATGGGTAAAGCACTTTATCTTTAGAAAGCACCACCTGGGCAGAACAAGCTCCTCCCCTCGCCTCGGGTCCAAAGCTCTGGGTAAGAGTGGCCTCATACCCCTCAAAGATGGAATACGCTTTTCCTATGACGTACCCCATCATTATTATTCCCTGCCCGCCAAAGCCTGCCAGTCTGATTTCTACCCTGTCAGCAGCCATTGTTTACCTCCCCCAGGGCTGGAACTTATCGCCCAGTCTCTTCTTCATTATTTCGTTGTAGTTATCAAGGTAGTCCGGCTTATCTATGTCCACAAACTCGCCCACAATTATTTCTTTATCGTAGGTCTCAAGACCCACCTCTTTGGTGTTGGCGCCATGCTTTATGACACTCTTTTCCTTGAAGTACTTCATGAGATCCACACTTGTACCAAGCTTGTTTCTTCTCAGATAAAGGGTGGGACAGGGAGCAAGTATTTCAACAAAGGAGAAGCCTTTCTTGTTCAATGCTTTGACCAAAGTTTTGGTTAGCTGTACCACATGGTACGTGGTCCACCTTGCCACAAAAACAGCTCCACAAGATGCGGCAAGATCCGGAAGGTTAAAGGGATACTCAGGATCCCCGTAAGGAGTGGTGGTGGCAACCTTTTCGTGGTGTGTAGTCGGAGCAACCTGTCCCCCGGTCATTCCGTAGTTGAAGTTGTTAACACATATAACTGTTATATCTATGTTTCTCCTTGCAGCATGAATGAGGTGGTTGCCCCCTATAGCGGCGAGGTCTCCATCTCCAGAATAGACCACCACGTGTAAATCTGGATTTGCGAGCTTCAAGCCTGTTGCAAAAGGAATGGCTCTTCCGTGAGTTGTGTGAAAAGAATCAAGTCTAAGGTAACCTGCCACACGTCCAGTACATCCTATACCGGAAACTATACAGAGTTTATCAAGATCTATGCCGCACTCAAGAACCGCCCTAGCAAAACAGTTAACGGATGTTCCTATTCCGCAACCAGGACACCATATATGCGGCATACGATCGGTTCTTAGAAACTGCTCAACCGGATTCTCACGCAAAGTAGTACTCATTTTGCCGCCTCCACAATAGCGTTGTAAATGTCCTCAGGATTGTGCACGCCTGCACCGGCGTGACCTAAAGGTATTACAGGACAACGTCCCTTGACAATCCTCTCTATCTCTCTGGCAACCTGAGCCCTGATGTTAAGCTCAGGAACTATGATAGCCTTCACCTTCTCTGCAAGCTCTATGATCCTTTGCTCAGGCATGGGCCATACAACTATGAGCCTGAAAAGCCCCACTTTTATGCCTTTTCTTTCCTTGGCAAGCTCAATACCCCTCAATGCCACCCTGGCAGATATTCCATAGGAAAGTATCAAAATGTCACAATCATCGGTGTCCTTCTCTTCCCATTTCCATATCTTGTGGGCATTTTTGGTAATCTTCTCGCAGAGTCTTCTAACCAAGTTATTGTGTATCTCTACGTCGGTAGCGGCAGGATATCCTCTCTCATCGTGGGTAAGTCCAGTGATGTGGAATCTATAGCCATCACCAGCCTTAACCATATAAGGAACCAAATCCTCAGGATCAGGTTGATAGGGCAGATACTCCCCGGGCTTTTTATCCGTCCAGCGACGCTCAACCACCTTGATCTTTTCAGGCTCAGGTATAACCACCTTTTCAGTCATGTGTCCAACGCACTCATCCATCATGAACATAACTGGAACTCTGTATATCTCTGCGAGGTTAAAGGCGTCTATTATGAATTCAAAACACTCCTGAGGAGAGCTGGGAGAGATGAGTATAGTCTCGTAGTCTCCGTGAGATCCCCAACGGGCCTGCTGCATATCACCCTGAGCAGGAAGGGTAGGAGTACCTGTGGATGGACCTCCACGCTGTACATTAACAAACACGCAAGGGGTCTCCGTCATAGCAGCAAATCCTATGTGTTCCATCATAAGGGAAAATCCAGGACCAGATGTTACAGTCATTGCCTTGAGTCCAGCCCAAACAGCTCCCTGCAGGCAAATGGAAGAAGCTATTTCATCCTCCATCTGTATGAACATACCTCCCACCAAAGGAATCCTTGCTGCGAACCTCTCTACAACCTCTGTTGAAGGTGTTATGGGATAACCCGCTGCAAACCGACAACCAGCAGCCAAAGCACCTTCACAAGCAGCATGATTTCCATCTATGTAATGAGCTCCAGTAAGCACCCCTTTGGGATCAGCAGTTGTCCATTTGATTTCAGCCATCTTTTTACCTCCCACTCACTCTTCAATCTTTTCCCTGTATCCGTAAATGGCAAAGTCCGGACAGTACATACCGCAAAGACCACAACCTGTACACTTGTCCGGATTGGAAAACTCAGGATAGTGGTATCCTTTTGAGTTAAACTTAGTTGACATGGAAATAGCGCCCGTGGGACAGAAGGAAACACAAATCTCGCATCCCTTGCACCGCTCGGGCTTGATTACCACCACTCCTCTGAACTTTCTCTTCTTGGCGGCAGCTTCAGCCATCTTTCTATCCTCCCAATTTATTTGCCCAAAACCTTAGCAACTGTAGATCCTATCTCAGCAGGGCTTTCAACCACGTGCACACCAGCTTCCCTGAGAGCCGCCATCTTTTCAGCAGCGGTTCCCTTTCCACCAGCTATTATAGCTCCAGCATGGCCCATTCTCCTCCCCGGAGGAGCAGTTCTTCCAGCGATAAATGCCACAACGGGCTTTTTAAACTCTTTCTTTATGTACTCTGCAGCCTCTTCCTCAGCACTTCCACCTATCTCACCGATGAGGATTACAAGTTCGGTCTCAGGATCCTCGTTGAAGAGCTTGAGCAGATCTATGAACCTGGAACCTATAATAGGATCTCCACCGATACCTATACAGGTGGACTGACCAATTCCCCTTGTTGTGCACTGCCAAACAGCTTCATAAGTAAGGGTTCCTGATCTGGAAATAACTCCCACAGGTCCCCTCTTAAAAATGTATCCAGGCATTATACCCATCTTGCACTCACCAGGAGTGATCACACCAGGACAGTTAGGACCTATAAGTCTCGCCCCTGTATCTCTAATGGCTCTTTTTACCTTCATCATATCAAGGGCAGGAATTCCTTCTGTAATAGCAACGATAACCTTACATCCGGCATAAGCCGCCTCAGCAATAGCATCCGCTGCAAAGGCTGGAGGAACGAAAATAAGGGAGGCATTGGCTCCCTCTTTCTCCACGGCCTCAGCCACCGTGTTGTAGACGGGAACCTTACCTTCCCACATCTGACCGCCTTTTCCAGGAGTGACGCCCGCTACTATGTTGGTTCCGTATTCAATACACTGCTTGGCGTGGAAGGTTCCCTCCTTTCCAGTGATACCCTGAACAACCACTCTTGTATCCCTGTTAACCAAAATGCTCATGGCTTACCTCCTAAATTAAAGTTCACCCTTGGCGGCCTTAACAGCCTTTTCGGCACCATCAGCCATGGAATCGGCAAGTATAAAGGAAAGACCACTGTTCTTAAGAATCTCCATGGCCTGCTCTTTATTGGTCCCCTCCAATCTAACAACCATGGGAACCTTCACCTCAAGCTCACCCGCTGCCTTGGTAACACCTTCAGCAACTCTGTCACAACGCACAATACCACCGAAGATGTTTATGAATACCGCCTTAACGTTGGGATCGCTCAGAAGAATTCTGAAGGCGTTTTTGACCCTCTCTGCATTAGCAGCACCACCCACATCAAGAAAGTTAGCAGGCTCGCCACCGTAAAGCTTGATAATGTCCATGGTGGCCATGGCCAAACCGGCACCGTTAACCATACAGCCTATGTTGCCATCAAGCTTGATGTAGTTGAGGTCGTACTTGGAAGCCTCCACCTCCAGAGGATCTTCCTCGTGTATATCCCTGAGCTCTGCAATCTCAGGATGCCTGTAAAGAGCGTTGTCGTCAAAGTTTATCTTGGCATCCAAGGCAATGAGATCCCCTTCTTTAGTAAGAACCAAGGGGTTTATTTCGGCAAGGGATGCATCCTTTTCTATAAAAAGCTTGTAAAGAGCCGTCATGAAGTTAACAGCTTTTTTAAAGACATCCCCTGTGAAACCGAGACCAAAGGCAAGCTGTCTGGCATAGAAGGGCATCATACCCAAAGCTGGATCAATGTAAGCTTTCAGGATCTTCTCAGGGCTCTTCTTAGCAACCTCCTCAATCTCAACACCACCCTCAGAGGAGACCATCATCACGGGACATTCAGTCTGCCTGTCAATGACCATACCCACGTAAAACTCCTTCTCAATGTTAAGTCCTTCCTCCACCAAAACCTTCCTCACAAGTTTACCCTCAGGACCAGTCTGGTGGGTCACAAGCTTCATGCCTATCATCTTTTTGGCGATTTCATAAACTTCATCCACGCTCTTGGCCAGCTTCACTCCACCGGCCTTACCACGTCCACCAGCGTGAACCTGAGCCTTAACCACAAAGAGATTGCCACCAAGCTCTTCTGCAATCTTCTTAGCCTCCTCAGGGGTCTCCGCCACCTTACCCCTGGGAACAGGAATGCCGTACTGTTTGAAGAGCTCCTTCGCTTGATACTCATGGACCTTCATGGAATCCCCTCCTTAAACACATAATTAAAAGAGGGACCTCCCCACCTACGGGAAGATCCCTCGCCTTTCAACCTTCCCAAATCCTACAGCCTCCCGCGGAGCATAAGCTTTCTCAGATCCACAATAGCCTGTGTGGGGTTAAGCTCCTTAGGACAGGCTTCCACACAGTTGAATATGGTATGACAACGCCACACACCGTGCTTGTCGTCTACGGCGTTTACCCTATCTTCAAAGCCCTCGTCCCTTGAGTCAAAGAGGAATCTCGCAGCCTTAAGAAGGGCATTGGGACCGAGGAAATTCTTATCTGCCCAGTAGGTTGGACAAGAACTGGTACAGCAACCGCAAAGAATACATTCATACTTGCCATCAAGCTTCTTTCTATCTTCGGGGCTTTGGAGTCTTTCTTTATCGGTAGGAGGTGGTGTCTTGGTGATAAGATAGGGCTTAATGGCGTAAAGCTTATCATAGAAAGGCTCCATATCCACCACAAGATCCTTTATTACGGGAAAGCCCCTCAAAGGCTCTATGGTAACCACTGTTGTACCTAAATCTTTCAACTGGGTTTCGCAGGCAAGGCCATTCTTACCATTTATGGTCATACCGCAAGAACCGCATATTCCGTGCCTGCATGCCCTCCTGTAGGTAAGAGAACCGTCCAGGTTCCACTTGATATAGTTAAGAGCATCCAACACAGTCCAGCCCGGTTCAGGCTCAAATCTGTACTCCTGTATCCTTCCCGTTTCGTCCTTGTCCGGATCGTACCTGAATATCCTGAAAGTGTACTCAGCCATCTCGGCACCCCCTTAGTATTTCCTCTCCTCAGGCTTGAACCTGGTTATAACCACCGGCTTGTAGTCAAACTTAACCCCTTCTTCTGTCCTCCAGGCCAAGGTGTGCTTGAGCCAGTTTTCATCGTCTCTCTTAGGATAGTCAGTCCTGTAATGGGCGCCACGGGACTCAGTTCTATTAAGGGCAGAAGCAACTATAACCTCAGCAGCCTCCAAAAGGTGACCAAGCTCAATGGCCTCCATGAGATGGGTGTTGAATTTTGTTCCTTTATCCTCAATGTGTATGTTCTTATACCTCTTCTGGAGATCCTTTATTATTTCATACATCTTCTCCAGCTTCTGTTCATCCCTGAAAACACCACACAGGGTATACATGTTCTCCTGAAGGATTTTTCTCAGCTCCGAAGGACGCTCAGGACCATTGGAGTTGAGCACCCACTCAATCTCTTTAACAGCAGGTTCGGCTGCGTCCTCGGGTAGGACTTCAAACACAGGATTAGTGGATAAATACGCCACCACATCCTTGCCAGCACGCTTTCCATGAACAGAAGCATCTAACAGAGAATTGGTTCCAAGTCTGTTAGCACCGTGCACGGAAACACAGGCGCACTCACCGGCAGCCCAGAGTCCCTCAAGCCACTTCTCCTTTCCATCCTGAAGAACCCTGCAACGAATGTCGGTGGGTATTCCACCCATGGAATAGTGGGCCGTGGGCTGTATAGGAACAGGCTCCTCAATGGGATCAACTCCAGCAAACTTCATGGCAAGCTCTCTAACCTGCGGGAGCCTTTCTTTTATCTTCTCCGCACCCAAGTGTCTGAGATCAAGGTACACGTATTGATTTCCACCTATTCCCCTTCCTGCCTCTATTTCAGACCACTCGGCACGGGAAACAACATCTCTTGGAGCAAGCTCCATCTTGTCTGGAGCATACCTCTTCATAAACCTCTCACCCAAATCGTTTATGAGGTATCCTCCCTCTCCTCTTGCACCCTCAGACAAAAGTATTCCGCTCCCAGCAAGACCTGTGGGGTGGAACTGCACAAACTCCATATCTTCAAGGGGCAGTCCTGCCCTAAGAGCTAAGGAAAGCCCATCGGCTGTGTTAGCATGGGAGTTGGTGGTAATGGAAAAACACCTACCGTATCCACCTGTAGCAAGAACCACAGCCTTTGCCTGGAAGATATGAATTCCGCCATTGATCAGATCCCAAGCGGTAACTCCAATGCACTTACCGTCCTTTACTATCAGGGAAAGCACAAAGAACTCAGAGTAAAACCTTACCTGATGCTTAACACACTGCTCCCAAAGGGTGTGAAGGAGAACATGCCCCGTTCTGTCAGCAGCCATACAAGCCCTCAAAACAGGCTTACCACGGCCGAAGTCCTTAACATGGCCACCAAAATAGCGCTGCATTATTTTACCATCTGGAGTTCTGGAGAAGGGAACGCCCATGTGCTCGTACTCGTAAATGATTCTGGGAGCCTCTTTAACCATAAGCTCTATAGCATCCTGATCTCCCAAGTAGTCAGATCCCTTCACAGTATCAAAGAAATGCCACTCTATATGATCCTCTTCAAGATTGGCCAAGGCAGCGGCTATTCCACCCTGAGCAGCACCAGAATGGGATCTTGTGGGGAAGACTTTCGTTAAGCAGGCCACATCGTAGCCTGCCTTCTTTATCTCAAGGGCTGCAAACATACCGGCAAGGCCCGCTCCCACCACAACTGCATCGTGGAGATGAACATTGTGTATATCCACTCCTTTAGGCTCTTCATGGATGACCTTGGCATCATCAGTACCATAGTACTTGGCGCACTCACCAACCTTAAACATTCCCTTGTACTCGCTCATCCTACCTCACCTCCTGCGTTCTTAGGCAACTGGCTTAAAGGGAATAACTGTGGTTGCGCCCAAGAAGAACAGTATTCCCCCAACCGTCACAAGTAAAAAGAAAATGATTCCCTGCCAGAGCTCGCTGTCCACATAATCCTGAACCACCATCCACACACCGTTCAAGCCATGGTAAAGGGCACATACCAAAAAGAGCATATCAATAACCTTCCAGGTAGGAGTGGCAAGTCTCGGTGCTATCCTTTCGTAGGTCACGCCCTCAGGTTTTGGAAGCCCATGGGTTACCCAGAAGTGCAAAAGCAGAAGGACAACAAGAATGGCTCCGGTTATCCTCTGGAAAAGCCATGCGTAAAAACCACCAGAAGTTCTCTTTTCCTTCATCTCGTCCCTCCACTTAGTGGCTTACAGCATGCAAGAAATGCATAAACATAGGAACTCCACCAACAAGGAAGAGAAAGATAGCTATGGCCATTACCGCACCAAATATGGCCTTATGGGCTCCAGCAGCATTATCGGCAAATTCCACAATCATTATCCTCACGCCGTTAAAAGCATGGTACAACACAGTACCCAAAAGCCCAATTTCCAATAGAAGGAATATAGGCTTCTGAACCACAGACATAACCTTGTTAAAACCCTCAGGACCAGAGGTTATATGATGAATTACCCATATGTGAAGTAAAAGATAGAACACTAAAAGCAACCCGGTGATTCTGTGAAGAATCCACGCGATGGACCCCAAGTGCCAGCGGTAGGATTTGATGACCGGGGGTTTTTCTAACATTGTGCACCTCCTCTCAAATTTTAACCCTCAATCCTATACTCCTTTATACCCATTTCTTCAAGGTCTCCACCGTGGGCATCGTAAACCACTATTACTGGGAAATCCTCAACTTCCAACCTCCTCACTGCCTCGGGACCAAGATCCTCGTAAGCGATGACCTCTGCCTTCTTAATCCTCTGGGACAAAAGGGCTCCACAGCCCCCAACAGCACCAAAGTAAACGGCCTTGTACTTCTGGCAATGCTCCTTAACCTCTTGGCTCATCTTACCTTTGCCGATCATCCCTTTAAGTCCCAAGGCAATGAGCTTCGGAGCATAGGGATTCATTCTGTAGCTTGTTGTAGGACCCGCAGCCCCTACAGGCCTTCCCGGTCTTGCAGGAGAGGGACCCACGTAGTAGATTATTTGTCCTTTAACGTCAAAGGGAAGCTCCTCTCCCCTTTCCAGTGCCTGAATCATTCTTTTGTGGGCCGCATCCCTACCGGTGTATATCACTCCAGAAATGAGAACATTATCCCCCGCCTTGAGCTTCATTATATCCTCATCGCTCAAGGGGGTTGTCAGCTTTATTACATCACCCATGGCAAACCTCCGCTAAATTATGATCTCCTTGTGCCTTGCCACATGGCAGTTGATATTTATGGCACAAGGAAGGCTGGCTATGTGGACCGGCTCCATTTCAAAGTGCACTGCAAGAGCGGTAACGGTTCCTCCCCAGCCCATGGGTCCTATACCAAGCTTGTTGATCCTCTCCAAAATTTCCCTCTCCACTTTGGCAAGCTCCACATCGGGGTTGGGCTTGCCCACAGGCCTCAAAAGTGCTTTTTTGGCAAGGAATGCACTCCTCTCAAAGGTGCCACCAACACCTACGCCCACTATGATGGGAGGACAGGGATTTCCACCAGCCTCCTTAACCCTGTTAACCACCGTCTCTATAACGCCTTCCAAACCATCGGCGGGCTTAAGCATGGTAACCATGCTCATGTTCTCGCTCCCACCGCCTTTGGGAGCAACAACTATCCTCACCTTATCCCCAGGAACGATGTCGTAATGTATCACTGGAGGAGTATTGTCCCCTACATTGGCCCTTGTGAAGGGATGGCATGTGGATTTCCTAAGGTATCCCTCTTTGTAACCCTTCCTTACACCCTCGTATATGGCCTCCTTCAAACTACCCCCTGTAAAGTGAACATCCTGCCCTATCTCCAAGAAAACAACCGCCAGTCCACAATCCTGACAAATAGGTGCAACCCTTTGCTTGGCAAGCTCCGCATTCTCAAGGATCATTGAGAGAACGGCTTTACCTACCGGAGACTTTTCCCTTTCATAGGCATCCTTCAAAGCCTGATACACATCGCTGGGCAGATCGTAGTTAGCATCTATACACAGCTTAGCGACCGCCTCTGTTATTTCTGACACATCTATTACCCTCATCTCCGAACCCCCTAAAAAGATTGGAAGGGGGAGGGAAGAAACCCCTCCCGGAAAGCCAATAACAAAGAGTTTACTTTATGTAACCCCACTCTTTAAGCTTATCTACCAAGCCCTTAACCCTACCAGCAGAGGCTTGGAGAGCCTTGAGCTCGTCGTCGGTGAGTTTCAACTCTATGATCTTCTCCACGCCGTTGGCTCCTAACAGACAAGGCACTCCACAGTAGACGCCATTTATACCATACTCTCCCTCACACAAAGCTGCACAAGGCTGGATTCTCTTCTGATCCTTGACAATGGCTTCAACCATCTCAACGGTGGCAAGGGCAGGCGCATAGTAAGCAGATCCAGTCTTAAGTAGCTTAACAATCTCTCCACCACCCACCCTTGTTCTCTGCACAAGGGCTTCTATCCTGTCCTGAGGAATGAGTTCCGTAATGGGTATACCACTGACAGTAGTAAACCTGGGCAAAGGCACCATATCGTCTCCATGACCACCAAGAACCATTGCACACACTTCCTTAACAGAAATACCAAGCTCCATGGCTATAAAGGCACGGAATCTGGCAGAGTCAAGATTACCAGCTTGGCCAAGTACCCTGTTCTTGGGGAAACCAGAAACACTCCAAGCAAGCTGAGTCATGGCATCCAAAGGATTGGTCACCACGATGATGATGGCGTTAGGAGAGTACTTAACCACCTGCTCGGTAACACTCTTTATGATTTTGGCGTTGGCTTCAAGAAGATCATCTCTGCTCATACCAGGCTTTCTGGGAAGACCTGCTGTAATCACAACTATGTCAGAATCGGCAGTATCGGCATAGTCGTTGGTTCCAACTATCTTGGAATCCCATCCTTCAAGGGGAGTGGCCTCAAACATGTCAAGGGCTTTACCCTGAGGCATATCTTCAACAATATCAATGAGCACCACATCTCCCAGCTCCTTTATGGCACAGAACATGGCAACATGCTCACCAACATGTCCCGCACCCACAACCGTTATCTTTGCTCTCTTACCCATAGCAACACCTCCGAGTCTAAATTTTTCTTAAAAATGAAAAAAGGGGGGCTAAGCCCCCCTATCCTCCTTAACTACCGGCAACAGGAAGGCTCTCAGCCACTTCCTTGACCCAGCGGGTGGTGATAGACTTGGGCCTTTCAATAGGCAACATGTAACCTCTGACCAATATTGCCTGTGCTGTACAACCGAGGGCCCTGGAAACACCAAAGAGCACAGTGTAGAATTCGTATTCCCTTATACCGTAGTGCCAGAGAAGCACACCTGAGTGGGCATCCACGTTGGGCCAGGGGTTCTTGGCCTTTCCGTGCTTCTTGAGAACCTCAGGAATAACCTCGTAACAAAGGGACACGATCTTGAAGAGCTCATCATCAGGCAGATGCTTGAGAGCAAAGTCTCTCTGGGCCACATACCTCGGATCGGTTACCCTCAACACGGCATGTCCGTAACCGGGGATAACCTGTCCGGAGTTGAGGGTATCCCAGGCAAACTGCTCAAGCTGCTCCTTAGTGGGAACACCACCAAACTTCTGATAGAGCATCTGGATCCATCTGAGAACCTCCTGATTGGCAAGACCATGCAATGGTCCAGCCAAACCGTTCATGGCCGCAGAGAAGGACCTGTAAATATCAGAGAAGGCAGAGTTAACGAGCAAGTTAGTATGAGCAGAAACATTTCCTCCCTCGTGATCGGAGTGGAGGAACATGTAAAGTCTGAACAACTCGTAAACCTCAAAGTCGTCAAAGCCCATCATGTGAGCGAGGTTTGCAGACCAGTCAAGGTTGGGATCGGGATCTATGAATGTATCTCCTTTGTATTTTCTCCTGTAAATGTAAGCAGCGATTACAGGCAAAGCAGCCAGCATGTTGAGGGAGTCTTCAAGCATAGCCTCCCAGTGCTCTTCCCTTTTCATTCCTTCCTCGTACCTCTTTGCAAACACAGACTCCCTCTGCATGGCCAAGATACCCGCGGCAAACATAGTCATCGGGTGGGTATCAACAGGCATGGCCCTGAGCACATCAAAAACATACTGAGGAACATTTTGCATCCTCTTGTTGAGCTCGTTGGTAATCTCTTTAACATTGTCAGCGGTGGGAAGCTCTCCAGTCAGAAGCAGATACCAAAGACCCTCAGGCAGAGGCTCAAAACCCCCCTCAGCAGTGGGAAGTTTATGAGGACCTTCCCTCAACTCAGGTATGGTGTAGCCTCTAAACTTCACTCCTTCCTCGGGAAAAACCTCAGATGTATCACAGACCAAAGCCTTGAGCCCTCTCATCCCACCGTAGGCGTGACCTATGGTACAGTCCATTGTTTTTCTGTTGCCGTATTTCTTTCTTATCTCAGCTACCTCAGCCCTCCACTGAGGTATCAACTCCGCCAACCTCTCCTTTAACTTCATAACACACCTCCTGCTTTAGTTAGATTGTACCTGTTTTTGTGATAGTTTAGACAAATCACAAAGTCAATAAGGGATAAAAAAGTATTTACAAAAAGATGTTTAATAAAAAAAGCCGGTGGAAAAACCACCGGCTGGAATTTTTTTAAAGATAGAAAGAAAAATTATTCTTTTATCTCTATTTCTCTAAAGGATT
>WGAU01000050.1 GCA_015494645.1 Aquificota bacterium | reverse complement strand
CGTCAGATGTGTATAAGAGACAGCTGATGCAGAGGCTTGCCTATACCCATAAAGTTGTCCACGCTCATACCGGGAGCTCCTATCTCAAACAGCTTCTTCTTAAGCTCCCAAAGCTTTTCAGGGTTTACATAGGCCACCACCATCTTCATGGCTCCCCTCCTTTTTAATCTTTTGTTTTATTTTACACCCAGCGGGAAAAAAGCTCAAACAATTTCCATTGATTTTGACATTTTTGTGTTTAAGCTATATCAGAAAATCACGATCTAATTATAAAGAAGCCTTTTTCAGGAGGTGCCCGGTGGAGGGGAAAAACTGGTGCAAGTGGTGGGGATTCTACATCGTCTTCGCTCTCATACTTGGTTCCTTCCTGTGGGGACTCTTTATGTTCTTCTCGGGCACCTTGGAAACAGAACACATACTAAGAATCATGGCCAATCCAGCAAGCGCAGTATGGGCAGTGCTATACGCAGCCATAACCTGTGCCATCACAAGAAGTATGGCCCAAGGCGTTGAGGAAAGTTTCGAAAAGGCAAAAAACTTTGCCCTGAACTATCCCAAGGTCCTTTTTGTTTTGCACATAATCTTCTCCTTGGTATCCTCGGCCATAGCCTCATGGATCGCCTTTAAGAGGGGATACTTTTTGGAAGGAATTGACTTCTGGCTCCCATTCCTGGGAGGAGCCACCCTTATCTTCGGTGCAACATACCCGGTTCTTTTGAAGCTTACCTCCGCCATATGGAAATGGGTGGGACAAAGGTACGGATACGTAGGAAACGCCATAAGCATAAAGGCAAAGGTGCTTTTCGTCGTACTGGTTTTCTCCTTCGTTTCCGGCCTTGATGTTTATGTAACCGCCGTAAACTCCACAGTGAAACAGGTCACCAACGTTATGCTGGGGGTTCAAAAGGAAAGCATAAAGTACATAGTCAACAATGCCTTGCATGTGGCAGAACACTACTACGAATTGGCTCAAAAGGGCAAGGTCTCAGAAAAAGAGGCCCAAGAGAGGGCTTTAACTGCTATAGACCGTATGAGGTACCAAAACGGAAGCAACTATCTGTGGGTCAACGACATGAAGGGCGTAATGCTCATGCATCCCAAAAGAAAGCTTATAGGCAAGAACCTCTACAATCTGAAAGACAAGAAGGGAAAATACCTCTTCCAGGAGATGATAGAAAAGTGCAAGGAAAAAGGAGAAGGCTATGTAAATTACTGGTGGCCCCACATAAACAGCAATGTGCCTGTTCCAAAGGTTTCGTATGTTAAGCTATTTAAGCCCTGGAACTGGGTTATAGGAACTGGAATATTTATTGATACCCTCTACAAAGACGCTCTCAAGCACATGGGACACTTGAAGAAGCAGCTTCTCATCAACAACATAATAATTATCACAGTGCTTCTAATCGTGATCTTTTTAGCAGCATTTTTCATATCTGAAGATATCCAGAAGCCTTTGCGCTCTATAAATGAAACCACCAAGAAAAACGCCAAGGGCGATCTCACCGTAAAGCCAGAAGTGAGCACCATGGACGAATTCGGAGAGACCGCCAACTACGTATCCAAGATGGTAGAAAGCACAAGGGAAGCCATACACGCGATCAAAAGAGCCTCCGAAACTATACTTTCTGCCACCACGCAGGTATCCGCAAGCAGCGAAGAGATAAACGCCATGACCCAAAGCGCCAAGGAAAACCTCACAAGGGTAACCAGCGCCATGGAAGAACTCTCTGCCTCCGTCAAGTCTTTGGTTGAGCATATAGAGGAAACCTCCAGCTTCGCTGACGAATCAGAAAGAACAGCAACAGAAGGAGTGGAAACCTTCAAGGAAATCGCCCGCTGGAACAAGGAAGTGGCTATACAAGAGCTTTCCAAAATAGCCAAGGAAGCTGAGAGGGTGTCCGAAGCTGCCCAGAAGATCACCACCGTTGTGGACGTAATAAGCAACATAGCCGATCAGACAAACCTCCTTGCCCTTAACGCCGCCATAGAAGCAGCGAGGGCTGGAGAGCACGGAAGGGGTTTCGCCGTTGTCGCTGATGAGGTGAGAAAACTTGCAGAAGAGACCATGAAGAGCACCCAGGAAATAGAAAATATGGTTGAAGAAATAGGCCGCATCGTGTCCGAATTTGCCAACATCATAAGCGAGTACACAAAACAAGCTGAAGAGCAGTCAGAAAGGATCATCAGCAGCGCCAGCGTGCTTGAAGAGGTTGCAGAAGGTGCCAGAAGGGTCAAGGAAAGAATGGAAGAGGTGAAGAGGATGAGCGAAGAACAGCAGCTTGCCATAGAAGAGGCCACCCACAACGTGGTGGAGATGGATCACGCTATGGAGGAAGTCGCCAAGGGCATAGCTGAAACTTCAAAGGCCATCCACGATATAAACTCTCAGGTCACAGAACTGAACAGAAAACTGGACAGGTTCAAGGCGTAGGTACAACTGCTATGCCTATATCCTCAACCCCATGGGCCTTTAACAGGCCCATAACCTTAATCACAAATCCGTAAGGCAGGGATCGGTCTGCCCGTATGAGGGCACTCTTATTAGTAATGTTTCTATCCGCCTGAAGTATAAGATCAAGTTCGGTAAGGCTAACCCTCTTCCCGTTGAGGAAGATCCTTTTGTCTTTGGTTATCTCAATCCTGTAGTTCCGCCGCTTAGTCTGTTCACCCTTGGCCCCCTTGGCTTGAGGTAGTTTAATATCCAGTTGGCGTGTGGTGTTCACAAACTGAGTAGCCACCATAAAAAAAATCAAAAGGAGAAATACCACATCGGTCATGGAGACTAAACTGATTCCCGGCTCTTCCTCCTCCCTGAAAAAACGCATGGGACTCAATCCCCAACAAAGCGATCAAGAAAGTCTAAAGCTATCTCTTCCATTTCGGCAGCGATCTTGTCCAGCTTGTTCTTCAAAAAGTTGTAGGCAAGGATGGACGGAATGGCCACAATGAGACCAGCCGCTGTGGTTATGAGAGCCTCGGCAATACCGGTAGCGATAAGCTCAGGCCTCCCCGGTCCTACCTTAGCGATGGTGGAAAAGGCCTTTATCATACCGAGCACCGTACCCAAAAAGCCCAACATAGGCGCCACATTGCCCACGGTGCTCAGTATCCTCAACTCCCTCGCCAAAAGAGAAATCTCATGCTGTCCGGCACTCTCCATAGCGGTGAGAGCCTCTTCATAGCTGTATTTGGCCCTTTTAGCACCCACAAGTATTATCCGGGATAAGGGGGTTTTGTACTTAAAGCATACCTGCTCTACCGCCTTCAGATCCTTACCAGCAGCAAACAGGGAATCAACAAACCCCTTGGGAATTAACCTGCCTTTACGGTAGGCAAAAAGCCTTTCCAGAAACACAGCCAGTGCAATTATGGAACACAACAGGATGGGGTACATGACCACCCCACCCTGCTGAAACCACAGCCACAGTTTGTTTCCTTCCATCCCCCGACGGTTATACCGACTTACCCTGCCTGTTGGCAAGCTCTAACAGCTCGTCGGCGGTAGCTTCCCTCACCTCTTTAATGTAGATCGTAAAATAAAGGGTCTTTCCCGCAAGAGGATGGTTCAGATCCACCGTAACCTCTTTATCGTCAAAGTCCAATACCCTCATTCCAATCTCTTCACCCTGAGGGGTCTGCATAACCAAAGTCAGTCCCTCTTTAAGTTCTATATGAGGAGGGATAAAATGTCTTGGTATCTTTTGGACCGCCTCCTCATTCCTCTCACCGTATGCCTGATCAGGCGGTATCTCAACCCTCACCACATCCCCTGCCTGCTTATCCTTAAGGGCCTCCTCAATAGCGGGGATTATCATTCCCTTACCGTAGATAAAACTTATAGGCGTTCCTTTTTCCATGCTGGACTCTACGAGCTCTCCGTCGTGGCCATTTACCCTCAACTCGTAGTCCATGGTTACCACTGCGTTGTTTCCAACCTTCATTACCAATCCTCCAACAAAAATGATTTTGCTTAACTTATTGCCAAAGGGGCACCTTGTCAAATATTAAAATCTAAAATTCACCACAGGAGGGGTCCATGGCTGATATGACAAGGCTTAGCGGCAGGGAAAAGTGGGCCACAAAAATTGGATTGATTTTAGCCATGGCCGGCAACGCCATAGGCCTCGGAAACTTCCTCAGATTTCCCGTTCAAGCAGCGGAAAACGGAGGCGGTGCTTTCATGATACCCTACCTTATAGCCCTCATATTCATAGGCATACCCCTAATGTGGGTGGAATGGGCTATGGGACGTTACGGAGGATCCGTCTTAGGCCATGGAACCACCCCGGGAATATTCTATGGCATGACAGGCAGAAAGAAATGGGCCAAGATATTAGGTGCAATAGGCCTTTGGATCCCCATGGTGGTTGCCATTTACTACATATACGTTGAGTCATGGACCTTGGGCTACGCCATCAAGTTCGCCATGAAGGCCGTGCCGAAGATCAAAGCCGTTGAAGGGCTATCTCAGGAAGAATACCTCAAGCCTTTCAAGGAATTCCTCGGGGAATACCTTGGCGCAAAGGGCAAAGGGCTATACAAGCCCACCTTTGCTTACATAGTCTTTCTCATAACCTTTGCCATAAACTACTACATCCTCTACAGAGGCGTCGTTAAGGGAATTGAGGCCTTTGCCAAAAAAGCCATGCCCCTTCTGTACATTATGGCCATCATACTTCTTGTAAGGGTATTTATGCTGGAAACCCCCAAGGGAAGCGCTGTTGAAGGCTTGGGTTTCCTCTGGACCCCTGACTTTTCCGCCCTCAAAAAACCCGAGGTTTGGATCGCAGCGGCAGGCCAGGTGTTCTTCACCTTGTCCTTGGGATTCAGCGCCATAGTAGCCTACGCTTCCTACATTGACAGGAATGATGATATAGCCCTGTCGGGACTTACCACCACTGCGCTAAACGAGTTCGCCGAAGTGATCTTGGGTGGCTCCATAGCCATACCCGCAGCGGTGGCATTCTTCGGAGTTGCAGGAACGGTGAGTGTGGCCAAAAGCGGTGCCTTCAGCCTTGGTTTTGTGAGCCTTCCCGCCATTTTCGTCAACACCCCTGGTGGAATGTTTCTGGGATTTCTATGGTTCTTCCTGCTCTTCTTTGCAGGGCTGACTTCATCCATAGCCATTACCCAACCCTTCATAACCTTCCTTCAGGACGACTTTGGATTGCCAAGAAAAAAAGCCGTTTCTCTTACCATGCTTTTGATATTCATCGTGGTGCAGTTCGTAATCTTCATTCCGGGAGTCCTTGATGAAATGGATCTGTGGGCAGGCACCATAATGTTGGTATTATTTGCACTGGTAGAGATAGTCATCTTCTTCTGGATGTTCGGCGCTGACAAAGCATGGGAAGAGATGAACCGTGGAGGAATTATACAGATTCCAAGGTTCTTCTACTACATAACCAAGTATGTCACTCCCATCTTCCTCATCGTCCTTTTCGTTGTATTCATGAAAGATTATATCCCCAAAAGCCTGGCCAACACCTCCAAAGAGGTCATGCTCGCCCGTGGGCTTATGATTGGGCTGTTTATCCTCTTCTCAGTTCTTGCCCTTAAGGCAAAGGACCATAAGGAGGTTGAGGAATGAAAGGCATAGCCCTTCTTTTTATGCTGATATTTTGGATGTTTATAGTCTCCTTGGTAACCTTCTGCTTCACCCTTTTACTGTTCAACCCCAAGGAGAAAAAGAAAGTCAGCCCCAGAAGTGCCTGTGCCAATGAACCAGAGAGCTAACATCATCGCCGGCATACACCCTGTGGAAGAGGCGCTTGAAGCAAAGGCGCCTCTTCACGCCATTTACATAGCCAAGGACAAAAAGAACCGACGCATTGAAAAGATCAAGCGCACAGCTAAAGAGCTGGGCGTAAAGGTAGTTGAAGTTCCTCCAATCAAGCTCAACGAAATGTCTCCCACAAAACATCAGGGAATTGTCGCGGTTATCTCCGAGATTAGATTCACTCCTTTAGAAGAACTTATAAACCTGTGCAAAAAGGAACGATCCCCCCTGCTCGTGGTACTTGATGGCGTTACCGATGTGGGCAACGCAGGAGCTATTGTGAGAAGTGCAGAGGTTTTGGGAGCTAGTGGGGTGATAATATCCGAAAGAAACTCACCCCTCTTTGGAGAAGCCATGGCAAAGGCCTCCGCAGGAGCCATCTGGCACATACCTATATCCAGAGTAAAGAGCCTTACAAAAGCGGTGGACCGCTTGAAAGAAGAAGGTTTTTGGATTGCCTGCACCCATACTGAAAAGGGTACCCCTGTGGACGAGTTTGACTTCAACCTGCCCTTGGCCGTTATCTTTGGCAGCGAATCAAAGGGGGTGAGAAGAGTCCTCCAGGAAAAGGCAGACTTTTTTATAAACATACCACAGAAGGGCAGGGTGTCATCCTTGAACGTATCCGTAGCCGCCGGCATCATTCTTTATTTTGCCACAACCTCAACCAGATAGCACCCGATAAATTTAAGAACCAGTTAGGGAGCTCATCCTGCTCTTCCCAAGGAAAAGGCACGCTGATTTAGGGACAGGAAACGTTGCGGGATACATCTCTCCATGGCAGAAAGCCACAAGGATTCATCCCAATCCAAAAACTTAGATAAGGCTCCTATCATAACCATGTTCACGGCTTTGGGACTTCCCGCCTTTTTGGCCAATTCCAAGGCGTTGACCTCAAACACCCTTTCAAAATGCTCCTTCATCATAGCTACGGGATTCTCAGGATACTTGGCATCGCCGCTCAACACCGTCAACGGACTAATTCTCTGCCTGTTCACAAGAACCACTCCGTCCTTCTTTAAGTACGGAGCATATCTCAAGGCCTCAAGCTCCTCAAAAGCTAACATAAAATCGGCGCTGCCTAAAGGAATTACCGGAGAATTCACCTTCTCCCCTATTCTTAAGTGGGAAAAGACACTTCCACCTCTCTGAGCCATCCCGTGGATCTCACTCTTTTTCACATCCAACCTGGCAAGGATGGCAAGATTCCCCAAAACCTCAGAAGCAAGAAGCACTCCCTGACCGCCCACGCCGCATATGATTATGTCAACCTTCATTGGACCCTCCGTTCCTTTTGACTATGGCCTCCACAGGACAGACCTGCGCACAAACCCCACACCCAAAGCATAGAACCTCATCTATTTTGGCTTTTCCGTTCATGGATAGGGCCATGCAGCCTACTTTCAAGCATGCTCCACATGCTATGCATTTATCCTTATCAACCTCCCAAATCTCATCAGGTCTGGTGGTTATGAGAGTGCAAGGTCTTCTCGTTATTATTACCGAAGGTTCATCCACTTGAACCTCTTCTTTTACCGCCCTGTACACCTCATCAACGCTGTAAGGATCCACAATTCTTACCCTCTTGACTCCTAAAGCCTCCGCTATCCTCTCCATTGGTATCTTAGGAGCAGGTTCTCCCTTGGCATTCACTCCCGTTCCGGGGTGAGGCTGTTTTCCTGTCATAGCAGTGGTTCCGTTATCCATGACTATAACCGTGGAGGAAGAATTGTTGTAAACTATATCCATGAGTGAGGGAACACCGCTATGCATGAAGGTAGAATCCCCTATTATGGCTACAGAGTTCCCCATGCCCACTGAAGCTGCGCCGTGCTCCATGGAAACGCCTGCTCCCATGCAGACACAGGAGTGGATGGAGGAAAGGGGCCTCAACGCCCCAAGAGTGTAACAACCTATGTCCCCAAAAACCTTCACTTTAGCCTTTCTCAGGGCCACAAAAACCCCTCTGTGGGGGCACCCCGGACACAGGGTAGGTGGACGGGCAGGAATATCGGAAAAAGAAATGTAGCTCGGCTTATAGCCTTTATCAACTACGGATCTCACAAGATCCGGGCTAAACTCCCCGTACTCAGGAAAAACTTCCTTGCCTACAACATGTATTCCAGCAGCCTTTATCTGCTCCTCAAAGATAGGATCAAGCTCTTCCACCACGTAAACCCTCTTCACCTTTGAGCAGAAGTCTCTAACAAGCTCCAAGGGAAGAGGATTGATAACCGATAACTTCAGCACAGAGGCCTCTGGAAAGGCCTCCTTCACGTACTGGTAGCATATTCCCGATGCTATAAAGCCAATATCTTCCGACAGAAGCTCACATCTGTTCAGATCACTACCTTCTGCAAACTCCTTCAATCTTTTCTCCCGCTCCAGCACCACCTTGTGCCTTTCTTTAGCAAAGGCAGGAAGCATCACCCACTTGGCCGGATCTATTTGAGGGACCTTACGGGGAACCTCTTTTCTATCCCCTACCTCAACCACACATTTGGAATGGGATATTCTCGTAACCAACCTTATAAGCACCGGTGTATCAAACCTTTCCGACAGTTCAAAGGCAAGCTTTGTAAACTCCAAAGCTTCCTGCGAATCGGATGGCTCAAGGGCCAAAATTCTTGAAGCCTTCACATATCTTCTTGTATCCTGCTCATTTTGAGAGCTGTAAAGGCCGGGATCGTCCGCTACAGCGATTACCAGTCCCCCGTTCACCCCAGTATATGAAAGGGTCATGAAGGGATCGGCAGCAACGTTCAAACCCACATGCTTCATGGACGCCATAGAGCGGACACCGGCAAAACTGGCGCCAATGGCAGCTTCAAGGGCCACCTTTTCGTTGGGAGCCCATTCAGCCTTTATCTCTCTGTAAGAGGCTAAGTTCTGCAGTATCTCCGTGGCAGGGGTTCCCGGATAGGAAGAGGCAAATATCAGTCCAGCTTCCCACGCTCCCCTTGCTACTGCCTCATTTCCCGAAAGAAAGACCTTCATCTGAGTACCTCCAGCACCTTGTCGGCATCCCTGGCAAAAGGAGAATCGGGAAACTTGCCCTTAAGGGTTTCCAGCTCCTTTTTGGCTGCTGCTTTGTCCCCTTTGCCCAAAAGCACCATGGCCAAATGGAACCTCAGATAATCCTCCAAAATCGGATTGTCTCTATTTAGGTAGCTTTTTATAAACTCTTCATCCTCCGTTTCTGCTGTAAACACAGGTTCAAGGTAGCTTCCCTTAAGCTTGACCAAGGCCTCTTTAACTGTAGCTATCCCTTCTTTCTTTTTGCCCATGAGTACGAGTACCCTTCCCTTCATGGCCATGGCCACATCAGACTCCCTGCCAGCGCCAACCTTTTCTGCCTTTTCAAAGTACTTCAGCGCCTTCTTGTAGTCTTCAACGGTTGCGTTTTGGGATGCTTCCGCCTTGGCAAGGGATTCAAGGCCCTTGCCAAAATAATAAGCAGCCTCCTCGGACTTTTTTTGTCTGTAATGGGAAAGAAGGCCGAAACCTATGACGGCAAC
Source organism: Aquificota bacterium (assembly GCA_015494645.1). Taxonomy (GTDB): domain Bacteria; phylum Thermosulfidibacterota; class Thermosulfidibacteria; order Thermosulfidibacterales; family Thermosulfidibacteraceae; genus Thermosulfidibacter. Next base: position 10,634 of record WGAU01000050.1, on the reverse strand, counting down.
TATGACAACTACCACAGCCACAACTATGATTTTTCTGTTTTCGTAGATAATATCGGCCCAGTCTTTCTTCTCCTCCATTCTAAACTCCTCCCTGTATGATCTTTTTAGCTAAAAGATAGCCGTTATTTATAATCTCCTCCGCCTCTTCCTCGGAAAGGCCCGCTCCCATTATCACCCTTTTGGCCATAGAGTGATCCATGAGATCCGAAGGAACGTGAGAGTCAGTGTTGAAAACCAGCTTGGCCCCGTACTTCTTAGCAAGGGCCACCACATGTCCGTTGGTGAAAGAATGCCCTTTCCTGCCAGAAACCTCCAAGTACACTCCTGTCTCCGCCGCCAGAGCCACATCTTCTGGGGAAATAAGCCCAGGATGTGCCAGCACGTCAACCCCTGCCTCTATGGCAGCTTTGTTCGTACCGGGAGCAACAGGCTCCACCACCGTTTCTCCGTGAACCACTACAATCTTTGCCCCCAGCTCCCTCGCCAAATGGACAGCCTCGGCTATGTAAGGCGGTGGTACATGGGTTATTTCTATTCCGGGAATAAGCGTGATGCCAAGGGAAAGGGCATTTATCTTCTGGCACACCCTTACCAAGGCAGGAACTATAATAGGCATGTTGGAAAAGTCTCCATGATCGGTAATAGCCAAAAACTTTATACCTTTAACCTGAGCTCTCCTTGCTAACTCCGAAGGGATAAGAACCCCGTCGCTGAAGGTGGTGTGGGTGTGAAGATCCACCATTGCTTAGCCCCTCCAAATTTGCTAATGGGATTTAGCAATATTCCACAGCATTTACAACATTAAAGGGAAAGCCCATGGAAGAGATTACGGGAGTGATTGTTGTCAATAAGCCAGAGGGGATAACATCAACGAGAGTAGTGGAAAAGATCAGAAGGCTGCTCAAAGTCAAAAAGGCTGGGCATTTGGGAACCCTTGACCCAATGGCCACAGGAGTTCTTCCCATCGCAGTGGGAAAGGCCACCAAGCTCTCAGAAGTGTTTATGGAGCAGTTTAAGGAGTATGTGGGTAGGATAAAGCTTGGTGTCCTTACCGACACGTACGACAGGGAGGGCAAGGTAGTTGAAGAAAAGCCTATACCGGAGGATATTACTCCGGAGAAAGTAAAAGAGGTTCTTGCCAAGTTCACTGGTGAAGTTTGGCAAACTCCCCCCATGTACTCCGCCAAAAGATATAAAGGGAAAAGGCTCTATCAACTGGCAAGGGAAGGCAAGGAAGTAAAGCTTGAACCTAAAAAGGTTTATATTGACGAGCTGAAGTTTATAAGCTATGAGCCTCCATACATAAAACTGTTCGCCCGAGTGGGTAAGGGCGTATATATTAGAACATTGGCAAAGGACATAGGAGAAGCACTGGGCACGGTGGGAACGCTATGGGACCTTGCAAGAACCAGTGCTGCGGGCTTCACATTGGAACAGGCGGTTGGTTTGGAAGAACTGAAAAATATGGAAGTTGAGGAGCGCAGGAAACTGGTTATCCCATTGAAAGATTGCTTCCCTGATTTTCCCAGCCTTAAGGTTATGGGAAGGCTCAAATGGTGGGTAACCGTGGGCAATCCTGTGGTGATAACCCCTGAAGAGCTTGGAAAAAAGGAGTTGAAAGAAGGAGAATACGTAAAAATTTTAAATGAGGACGGCGACTTCATAGCCATGGGCAAAATAAAGAGGAGCCCAGAAGGAAGGTGGCTGTGCCACGCATACAAGGTTCTTTACACAGCTTAAAAAACTTATGGAGGTGAGAGTAGTGGGTATCACAAAGGAAAGGAAGCAGGAGATAATAAGGCAGTTTCAGCAGCATGAAAACGACACAGGCTCTGTAGAGGTGCAGATAGCCCTTCTCACGGAAAGGATAAACAGACTGGCCCAGCATTTTGAGAAACACAAGCACGACACCAACTCCAAAAGGGGACTGTTAGGATTGGTAGGAAGGAGGAGAAAACTTCTAAAATACTTGGCAAGAACAAACCCCGACAGATACAAAGAAGTTATAGCAAAACTGGGTCTAAGGAAGTAAGCCATGGGGGCAAAAAGTGTAGAATGCGAAATTAAGGGTGGCAAAAGGATCATCATAGAAACGGGTAAGGTAGCCAAACAGGCCAACGGCTCTGTGGTCGTTAAATCCGGCGAGTCCATGGTGCTTGTAACCGCATGTTGTGCGGAAGAACCCGCCGAAGGGCTGGACTTCTTCCCCCTCACTGTGGAGTACAGGGAAAGGGCTTACGCCGCTGGTAAGATTCCAGGGGGATTTATAAAGAGAGAAGGAAAGCCCATGGACAACGAGATACTGGTATCCCGTCTCATAGACAGGCCCATAAGACCTCTCTTCCCAGACGGTTTCAGAAATGAAGTCCAGGTAATGGCTTTGGTGATTTCGGCAGACGAGAACAACCCACCGGATGTTTTGGCTATAGTTGGTGCCAGTGCCGCCCTTTCCATTTCGGACATACCCTTTGAAGGCCCCATAGGAGCGGTTAGGGTTGGTTTCATTGACGATGAGTTTGTTATAAACCCATCCCAAGAAGAAATAGAGAACTCCCGTCTGAATATGGTGGTAGCTGGAACTGAAGAGGCCATCGTTATGGTGGAAGCCGGAGCCAGCGAGGTTCCGGAAGAGACCGTTATAGAAGCCCTAAAGGTGGCCCATGAAGAGATAAAGAAGATCGTTGAGATACAGAAGGAAATTATAAAGGAAGTGGGTAAGCCCAAGATAGAGTTTGAACCACCACCGTCAACGGAAGAGTATGAAAGACACATAAAAGAAAACTTTATGGAAGAGCTGAGAGCAGCTATAAAGGTACAGGGCAAAAAGGCAAGGGAAAAGGCTCTTAAAGAACTTAAAAAACGCATTATGGAAAATTATCCCGAAGAGGAACAGCCTTTAGTATCAAGCGCCTTTGACAAGGTTGAGAAGGAAGAGATGCGCCGCATGATCCTTGAAGAAGGAATTAGAGCCGACGGAAGGGGCACTAAAGACATCAGGCCCATCACATGTGAAGTTGGCATTCTGCCCGGAGCCCATGGCTCTGCCTTGTTTACCAGAGGAGAAACCCAAGCCCTTGTGGCAGCAACCTTAGGCATGCCGGGAGAAGACGAGCAGATGCTGGACGAGCTTTTCGGAGAGGGATCTAAGCCCTTTATGGTTCACTACAACTTCCCTCCGTTCTCCGTAGGCGAGGTGAGACCGCTCAGAGGACCATCAAGAAGGGAAATCGGGCATGGAGCACTTGCGGAAAGGGCATTGAAGCCTATGGTGCCTGTGAAAAGCGAAGAGTTTCCATACATAGTGAGGGTAGTATCGGACATACTTGAATCCAACGGTTCATCCTCCATGGCTACGGTTTGTGGAGGCTCTCTGGCACTAATGGATGCTGGAGTGCCCATAAAGAAGCCCGTAGCAGGAATTGCCATGGGGCTTATCATGGACGAAGAGACAGGAAGATACGCCATCCTATCGGACATACTGGGAATGGAAGACCATCTGGGAGATATGGACTTCAAGGTAGCCGGAACAGAAGAGGGTATAACCGCACTGCAAATGGACATAAAAATAAGTGGCATAACATGGGACATTATGGCAGAGGCTCTCCAACAGGCTAAAGAGGGACGTCTGTTCATTCTTCAAAAGATGAAGGAAGTGCTTCCAGAACCAAGACCGGAGCTTTCCCCCAAGGCACCGAGGATCTACTGTATGCAGATAAAGCCTGATTTTATCAGAGACGTTATTGGTCCGGGGGGAAGAACCATAAGGGCTATCATAGACAAGACCGGCGCTCGTATATTCATTGACGAAACGGGACTTGTTACCGTCTCTGCAGAAACGCCTGAAGCAGCAAAGGAAGCCCTTGAGATCATTTCCAAGATTGCTCATGAGTACCATGTGGGGGAACTTGTTAGGGGAAAGATCAAGAGAATAGAAGATTACGGCCTCTTTATAGAAGTGGCTCCGGGAAGGGAGGGGCTTCTGCACATCTCCCAGATATCCGACCGCAGAATCAGGGATCTAAAAGAAGAGTTCAATATAGGAGACGAAGTTGAAGCCAAGATAATGGAAATAGACGAGCTGGGCAGGTTCAGGCTAACAAGGAGAGGACTTGAAGGAGGCCCTAAAGAGGAACCTGAAAGGCCGGCGGTGAAAACTGCAGTTAGACGTCCACCTAATCCAAGAGGACCCCAAAGAGGACCCGTTTCCAAGAGAGATCACAGGGAACCTCGGGGAAGAAGATAAAAGAAAGGGAGCTCTTCAGGAGCTCCCTTTCCTATTCATAGCTTCAATAGCAGCGCCAATGGCACCGGCAAACTGAGCTCTATGGGAAGTCAGCAGCTTCGAGCCTAATATCTGAGAAAGCCTTTCTACAAGATAGGAACACAAAGCAGCCCCCCCTGTAAAGACCACTGGGTCCATCAGACCAAAGCCCTTGACCATTGAGGCAATTCTCGTAGCCACAGAATCTATAACAGCCTTTGCTATGGCATCTTTGGAAGTTCCTTGAGCTAACAAAGATATGATTTCGGTCTCAGCAAAAACCACACACATTGAAGATATGGTTATTATCTCCGAGCTTTTACTTGCAAGATCCGAAAGGGCCTCCACAGAAACTCCAAGCCTTAAAGCTGCTATTTCCAAGAACCTCCCGGTGCCTGCAGCACACCTATCGTTCATTACAAAGTCAACCACTCTACCTTTGCCATCAGTCCTTATCACCTTGCTGTCCTGTCCCCCAACATCTATTACAGTCCTCACACCGGGAAACAGAAGCTGCGCTCCTCTGGCGTGGGCCTTTATCTCGCTTATATCCTTCACGCCAAAGAGGGCAGAAAGTCTCTTTCTACAGTAGCCTGTGGCAACGGCGCTGCTATGTTCAAATTCAAGAAAGCGAGACACAACCCTCTCAAAGTCGGCATGGGTAGGGACAACCTCTAATCTCTTTATCTCTAAACTGTGGTTCAGCCAGGCAGCCTTTATATAAGTAGATCCCGCATCTATACCCAGATACAAACTCATCTTAACGTCTCTATGAATGCCTCCACCCTTGTCCTGATCTGCTCCACATCCTCCATAGAGTAATCCGTCTCTATTCTCAGCACTGGGATACCTTCCTCCTTTAGCCTATCCATAACCTTTTTGGACTCCACATTGTAGGTATGGCAGAAGGAAAGGGTATAATATACCACACCGTCAACCCGCTTCTCCCTGCACATTTTGATCACATTCTCCACTCTCTCGTCATTGGGGGTGAAACATGCACAGTCTATCTTCAAATACCTTTCCAGCAAGGCATCTATGAGATCCTCTACGGTCTCGCATCCACTAACATCAACATTATCTCTAAAGTACCTCGCACCTATACATGCTTCTTCAGCAACCACCGCAGCTCCAGACTGTTCAATGATGCTGTGAAGCTTCCAGTTGGGAGGAGCCATAGGCGTTCCGGAAACCAGTATTTTGGGAACATCCTCAGGGAAAACGGATATTCCCTTCTCTATTCTCTCCTCCAGTTCATCACATAGCTGGTTCACCTGCTGGGCAAATCTTACAGGATCATCGTAGAAAGAAATCTGATTCACAAGAAGCGCATCAAGTCCCGCTATGGAAACAACACCATCCTTACATCTGAGATCGTAAAGCCTTTTCATAGCATTTCTTTTGGCATTTACCGTTTCTATACCTTCTTTTAGATTTTCAAAAGAGATCGTATTGCCGGCAAGTTCCTCTATCTCCACCTTGAACCTTTCTATCTCTTTCCTCCAAAGCTCTCTCTCCAAAGTTTCCTTTTTGTGAGGAATGTGCATCACGTGAACCCTGTGCAACTGGGAAAGCAACTCCCACGTCTTTTTCTTTGCTTCACAAGTGGTCTCCCCGTATATAACATCCGCAAGCTGGGTGTAGGGACATGTCCTCTGCAGCTTGAACCCGTAGGCTGATTTAATCAACGGACAGATATTTCTGGGAAGATGTGCTTCCGCCTCAGGTATAGAAAACTGAGCACCCCCACAAAGCCCATAGCACGCACCCTTTGCCGCAACTACAATCTCCTCTGGAACAAAGATACAAAAGGTCCCCACCAGAGCTCTTCCCTGCTCTTTAAGAGCAAAAAGCTCCTCTATTCTCTTCCCGTGTATCTCTGCTATAACTCCATCAAAATAGTTCATTCCCTCGGGCCTGTTCTTTCTGGAAAGAAACAGTTCCTGATACACCTGTCCAAGTATCTCCATCAGTTGATTATGCTTCTCTATGTCCATATCCAGCTTTTTATAAAGCTCCTCATACGCCATTGATACCCTCCCGCTTCTTTGATGCCCTATATAGCAGCAAAAGGTGATCTATAGGTCAAATTTCCATTTTCTATACAAAGGAGCCTTTTCATTATTGCATTATTATTGACTATATAGCCATATAGCTATATATTTATAACCACTATGAAAGAGATAGTGAAAAGTCTTAAAGCAGTTGCAGATGAAACAAGGCTAAAGCTCTTAATGCTGTTAGCAGCGCGTCCCTGCTGCGTGTGCGAGCTTGCAGAAGTGCTGAATATGTCCCAGCCCACCATCACAAGACATCTGCAGAAGCTGCTGGACGCTGGCTTTCTCAAAACAAAAAAATGCGAGAACTTCCAAATTTACTGGATTGAACCCAAGGAGCCAAAGCTAAAGCAGCTACTGGATATGGTGCTAAGCAGAGTTAGGGAAGAGGAAGAGATAGAAGAGCTATTGACTGCACTTGAACAGAGTAGGAGAAGAGAAGAAATACTCAAAAAGTGTGGAAAAGGAGCAAGTTATGGATTGGGATAAGGAAGTTAAACATATCTTGCTTGGATTCTTAGTGTTTGTGTTCTTCTATTCCTTTCCGTCCAAAGAAAGGATACTTGCAGGAGCTAAAGAAGGTTTACTGCTTGCCCATTGGTATGCAAAAGAACACGTTATATTATGTCTTATTCCAGCCTTCTTCATAGCAGGTGCCATCAGCGAGTTCATATCTCAGGATGCCGTTATGAGGTATCTCGGTCCTAAAGCACCGAGGACAGTTGCCTATTCTGTGGCTTCGGTTTCGGGAACCATTTTGGCTGTTTGCTCCTGCACGGTGCTACCGCTTTTTGCAAGCATATACATGAGAGGGGCGGGTTTAGGTCCAGCCACCACCTTTCTCTATTCTGGCCCGGCCATAAACATTCTTGCCATTGTTCTTACTGCAAGGGTTTTGGGCTTGAAGATAGGCGTGGCAAGGGCGGTTGGTGCCGTGGGAGCAAGTATCATCATAGGACTTACCATGGCGTTTCTGTTCAAAAGGGAAGAGAGCCTGCGCATGGAAACTTTTGGAGAAACTGAAGTGGCTGAGGGACGTCCTTTATGGCAGAACACGCTGTTTATGGCTACCCTTGTTGGCATCTTGGTATTTGCTACCTGGGGACATGGAGAAGGTGTATGGGGAAAGATATGGAGTTTGAAGTGGTATATTGTGTCTGCTTTTGTGCTGCTTCTTTTGATTCAACTGAAGGTTATGTTCAATGTTGGTTTGGGCTGGCTTGCAGGAGTGGTCTTGGCAGCAGGGATAGCGAAGCTTCTCTTCGGACATGTTGAGATAGCGTTTCTTGCAGGTGTTATTGTGTTGTCTTTCGCCCTTTATTTTACGGGAGGAGAGGCAAGAAGCTGGCTTGAGTCTTCTTACTGGCTTGCCAAGCAGATTTTGCCCCTTCTTTTTGCGGGAGTTCTTGTGGCAGGCTTCCTTTTGGGACGTCCCGGAAGCGAAGGATTCATCCCATCAAAGTATGTGGCATCGGTGGTGGGAGGAAATTCTATAATTTCCAACTTCTTTGCGTCTATCGTGGGGGCTTTCATGTATTTTGCCACTTTAACGGAGGTGCCTATTCTTCAGGGGCTGATGGGTGCTGGAATGGGAAAGGGTCCCGCTCTTGCTCTGCTTCTGTCGGGTCCTGCCGTTTCTTTGCCCAACATGTTAGTGATAAGGTCGGTTCTGGGCACTAAAAAGACCGTAGCTTATGTTACCTTGGTGGTGGTGATATCAACCATCTCGGGATGGTTGTTTGGTATGTTTGCATAAATAAACGGGAGGGATGAGGAATGTCTATGGAAAAGAACTTTGAAAAGGCGTTGAGCTGGCTAAAGACCTACAGAACCTTTGCCATTGTTGGAGCCAACACCAATCCTGAGAAATACGGCTACAAATACGCAAAAACCCTTAAAGAGGCCGGATTCAATGTTATTCCTGTAAATCCCAAGTATGAAGAGGTGGTGGGTTTAAAATGCTATCCATCTTTGAAAGATCTTGATGAAAAACCGGATGTGGTAATAGCCATAGTGTCTCCCAAGATATCTGCCAAGGTCGCAGAAGCGTGCAAAGAACTTGGCCTGCCAAGGTTATGGCTGCCACCTGAAACGTGGAACGATGAGATATTAGCCTACTGCAACGAAAATAGCATTGATGTGGTCTATGACATATGTCCCCTTATGGCTACAAACTATCTGCTGCAACAAAGAAGCGGAGGTTAGATATGGCAAAGAAGATAAAAGTGCTCGGCATGGGATGCGCCAAATGCAATGCTTTGTATGAGAACGTTAAGAAAGCTGTGGAAGAGCTCGGTATCTCTGCAGAGATAGAGAAGGTGGAAGACATCAAAGAGATTGTTGCCCACGGGGTAATGGGGACACCTGCTTTGTGGATTGATGGCAAAGTGGTTTCTCAAGGGAAACTCCTTTCGGTGGAAGAGGCAAAAAGGATTCTGCAACAATAGAACTGTAAGTTAAGACAGATCCAAAGCATCTGTTTTTATATCAAAGTCTTTCGGGGGTGTATTATGCCTAAAGCTAAGAGATTGGATTTTCTGAGCAGATTTCTAACTTTGTGGATCTTTCTTGCAATGGTGGTTGGAGTGGGACTGGGATATCTATGGCCCGGCATCAATAAATTTTGGGCGAAGTTTCAGATAGGAACAACAAACATTCTCATTGCCGTAGGTTTGATCCTAATGATGTACCCACCTCTGGCAAAGGTTAAGTATGAGGAGATAGGAAAGGTTTTTAAAGATATCAAAATTCTGGCTATCTCTCTTATCCAGAATTGGATTATCGGTCCTATTCTTATGTTTTTACTGGCCATTATCTTTTTGAGGAACTATCCGGAATACATGATCGGTTTAATAATGATAGGTTTGGCAAGGTGCATAGCTATGGTGATCGTGTGGAACGACTTAGCCGATGGAGATGCTGAGTATGCGGCGGCTTTAGTAGCTTTTAACTCTGTATTTCAAGTCCTCTTTTACTCGGTGTATGCCTATGTCTTTGTAACGCTTCTACCGCCGCTGTTTAACCTTAAGGGGGTTGAGGTTCATATTTCAATGGCTGAAGTGGCAAATAGCGTATTCATATACTTGGGCATTCCGTTTATTGGCGGGGTTATTACAAGGTTTTCTCTTATAAAGCTCAAGGGTAAGGAGTGGTATGAACAGCAGTTTATACCAAAAATCAGTCCCATTACACTCATAGCTCTGTTGTTTACTATCATAGTGATGTTTTCTCTAAAAGGAGAATATATTGTAGAGTTGCCTCTGGATGTGGTTAGAGTAGCTATACCCCTTTTGTGCTACTTCGTTATAATGTTTCTTGTTTCTTTCTTTATGGGGAAGTCTGTTGGGGCTGATTATCCTGTGACTACAACCGTAGCATTCACCGCTGCAAGCAATAATTTTGAACTTGCTATAGCAGTGTGTGTCGCAATTTTCGGTATAAACTCTGGAGAAGCTTTCGCAGCAGTGATCGGGCCTCTTATTGAAGTGCCTGTCATGATAAGCTTGGTAAATGTGGCTTTGTTTTTTAGGAAGAAGCTGTTTCAAGCTTAGATAATGGATAATAAGAAGTGCTTGTAAAACCTCTTCTAATAAGCATAGTAGGCAATGTAATTTTATCTCTAATAAAACTTTTAGTGGGCATGCTTTATCAGAGTAGGGCTTTGGTTTCAGACGGGATACATTCTCTAAGTGATGTTTTAACAAGTGTAATAGGTTTGTGGGGCTTAAAAGTTTCTCTCAAGCCCCCCGACAGTTCTCATCATTTTGGACATGCAAGGTTTGAGCCACTCGTTGCTTTTGTGCTGGGAGAAGTATTGATGGTAGTATCTTATGAAATTGGAAAAGGCGCATTGTTATCTTTGTTTAGTAAGTCATTTCCGAAACCGAATCCTTTGTTAATATACGTTGCTTTGGGCTCCGTTTTGGCAAAGGAAGCTATGGCTCAGTATGCCCTGCACGTTGGTAAACGGTTTAACAATCAAATACTGATAGCAGATGCATATCACCATAGAAGCGACGCTCTAAGTAGTGTGGTAGTTGTAGTTGGTCTTCTGGCCCAAAGATTTGGATTTTTTTATGGTGACTCTTTAGCTGCTCTAATTGTGGCTCTTATGCTCGGTAAGCTTTCTTGGGATGTCATAAAAACAAATGTGAAGTTTCTTACGGGAGGCGCTCCACCGTATGGTATATTGTCTGAAATAATAGAGGAGGTTTTAAAACATCCGGATGTTTTAGGAGTCCATGATGTAAGAGCCCATTATGTGGGAACCAAGTTACACGTGGAATTGCATGTGGAAATACCTTATAATTTTAACT
>WGAU01000049.1 GCA_015494645.1 Aquificota bacterium | reverse complement strand
CTGTTACTCTTACTTTTCCAACATTTTTGGCCCATCCGAAGGTTCTCATATGAAGTGATGAGTTGGCTATGATTTTGTCGTTAGCTACCGCTACTAAGGGAAAGACCCTTTCAAAGTTGATGTTATCGCACCAGCTTTTTATAATCTTGGGATCTTTGACATTGTCCTTTAGGAAGGCAACATCTTCATCCTTAATTTCATTTTTGAAAAAATCCAATAGCTTTTCATAATCGCTTTTTTGTAGCGGCCTGATGAGAAACTGGGCACCGTCTCTACTTCTGGCCTGTTTTGGATATCTTCTTGAAATGTCTTCTGTTGATAGCATTTTTTCCTCCTTGCTGTGGCTTAATTGTTTTTGTATTTGCGATAGTTTCAAGTGTCAAGCAAAGTTAGTTAACAATGTTATACTAATTTTAGTATATGTCTGATGTTAGTATAAGAAAAATGATGTTAGTGAAACTTAATCGCTGTTAACTCATTGTATACTGTGATATTTTCTCAGTACTTGGTGCTTTGCGTATTTAATAAGTTTTTTTATTTTCGTGTTGACAATACAGTTTGTTTTTTGTAATATCCCAAATCGGAAAGGTTGGCTGAGGTTGGTATTTAAAAGCCAAAACATTGGTTGGAGGGTGTTATGGCGAAAGAGGTAGTCATCAAAAGTAGAGAAGATGCAATGAAGCTCACGTCTTACGAGGAGCGTCCCTGGCCTATAACTCCACCTCCTTCCCAGGAAGAGGTTATGAAGGTTTACGCCAAGCGTAAGGCGGAGGAGTTTGGAAAGTGGTGTGAGGATAACCTGCGTTTTGAGTATTCGTGGAGCAAGCCAGAGGCGCTCCAAGGGGTAAGGGTGCTTGAGGTTGGGTTATGGCGTTTGAGCCATATGTTTGCTGCTTCTCTACTTGCGGAACTGGGGGCTGAGGTAATCAAAGTGGAACCTCCTGAGGGTGATCCTCTTAGAAAGCTAACGCCGTTCGGAAGAGAGGAGTACATGCTGGAGGATCGCTACACCGGTGAGAAGTGTGGACTGGAGTTCATCCATGAGATGAGGAATAAGTACTCAATCACCCTAAACTTGGAAACCGAAGAGGGAAGGGAGATCTACAAGAGGTTGGTTAAAACAGTGGATATTATCTTTGAAGGGTATCCTCCTGGTTGGACCGATGAGAGGGGTATTGGTTACAGGCAGTTATCTCAGATCAATCCCCGTTTGATATACGTTTGGATAGGTCAGGTTGGACAGTGGGGTCCTTGGAAAGACAGGGTTTCTAAGTTTGGACAGTGGATGCTTGAGCCTTTTGGTCAGTGTGCATGTTCATTTGTGCATAACACCGGTTATCCCCCTGATCTTATGCCCAGAGGTAAGGGAGGAGATCCTACCAGATCAGGTGTTTGGTTGGCCGACTATGTGGCTGGTGAGCAGGCTGCGGTTAATGCCTTGGCGGCTCTCTACTGGAGAGATGAAGTAAGCGGTGAGGGACAGTTCATTGAGGTTACTGCTGCTGAGGCTATGATGGATATTTTGGACTTTGATATCACCTGGTATGGATTCAACGCTTCCATCAAGGCAAGAACCGGTTCATGGGATCCCAACCTCAACCAGTACGCATGGAACCCCTGTAAAGATGGTTACATGATGATCGGTGGACAGACTGATAGGCTATGGTACAGGATCTGCATGTGTATTGAGAGAGACGAGCCTGAGTTTGGAAGGCTTATAACTGAGGATCCCATGCTGAAGGAAGTGGCTGCAAGAAATGCCCTTGAAGCTTTGGTGAAGACTTATACTTTGACAACCAGGTGGTTGAGAAACGTTAACAGGATTGAGGCTGAGCAGAAGCTGCTTGAATACGATATCGCTGCTGGACCACTTCTCTCCATTGATGAAACCTGTGAGTTCCCGCACTTCAAGTACAGGCCTTGGGTGTACACCATTGAGGACGAGCATTATGGAACCATACTTTACGCCACATCTCCCAACTCCTTCCAGATGAGAACTCCTGCCAGGGTGAAGTGGCTTGGAAGGCCGCTTGGTAAGGACAACGAGGAGATCTACATGAAGAGGTTAGGAATAGATCAGTTGAAGCTTAGAGAACTTAAAGAGAAGGGGGTTGTGTGATGTTGGAGAAGGAAAGAATACCAATTGAAGAGCAGCCTGGGCCCAAGTCTAAGGAAGAGCTTGATGCCAATAAGGTGCCCTTTGAGGAGTACTGTAAGAGGGTATTTGATCCCGGAAACGAGTTTGAGAAGCCAGCAGCTCTGCACGGTGTCAGATGGATGAGCTGTACCATGTATATTTTTACCCCCCATGCGGTGTCCAACTTGGCTGAGTTGGGGGCTGAGGTCATTAAGATTGAGATGCCCCGAATGGGCGATCCAATGAAGCATACTTCTCCCTTCAACGAGTGTTACTACTATCCCCTGCATGATGAGCGTCCTCTTACCGGTCAGGGAATAGGCTGTGTGAACGCCAATGTTAATGAGTACTTCATCACCATGGATTACCACCACGATGATATGAAAGAGGTGTTCTACAGGCTTGTTCGAATGAGCGACGGATTGACCGAGTGTTACAGGCCGGGAACATTTGACAGGTGGAAACAGTCCTACAGGTATCTACAGGAGATCAATCCAAGATTCATATACGTTTGGGGTGGTGGTTTTGGATACGGTCCCAAGGTGTTTGGAGGATCTTACGATATTCTTGGTCAGGCCCATGCGGGACTTGCTTCCATAACCGGTTTTCATGAGGACTTTGGTGGCCATCCGGTTAAGCATACCAACTGGTGTATAGATTGGTACTCTGGAACTATGATCACGGTAGCTATTCTAGCAGCCCTTTACTGGAGGAGGAAGACTGGTCTTGGGACCATGATAGAGTTCTCTCAGGTGCAGTGTGCTACCAGATGTTGTGGATACGGAGTTCCTCTCTACGGAAGGTTTGGTATAGTTAGGCAGCGTTGGGGCAACTGGGACACCCAGCTCTGTGTGCATGGTATAATCATCTGTGGGAAGTCCGATTATCCCGATGCCAAGAATCCTCAGCTTAGGGACGAAGCCAGATATGTTATGGTAAGTGCCTTCCAAGATGAAGACTTTAAGGAGCTGTGTAGGGTCATAAAGAGAGAGGATCTTTGGCAGAAGTATCAGAGGTTCAAGGACAGGGTTGAGGCCGAGGCGCAAGTAGAGATCTACGATGCTCTTGAGAAGTGGGCTGCGGATAAGTCCAGATCTGAAGTTGTGAAGATACTTACCGAAGCTGGTCTGTTGGCCATGCCCGTTTACAACGACAAGGAGGTTTACGAGAGCCCGCACTATAGGGAAAGGGGTACAATAAGGTGGCAGTTTGATCCCATTTTTGGAGATCAGTTAGTTCAGTCTACTTATTCCTGTGGTCTCATGTCCAAGACGCCCAGACGTAAGTTTTGGGACTTCAGGCCCGTGGGTGCGGATAATGTAAAGATTTATCACGAGATGTTGGGTTATCCCATCAGTCAGATAGAGGAATGGTACAAGAAGGGTCTCATTTAAAGGAGGTGCAGTATGTGTGATATCATTTGGTGCAAGAAGTGTGATACCGTTAATTACCTTGATCCTTTCAACTTCTGGAACTGGGAAGGGAAAGTGAAGTGTGCCGGATGCGACACGGTTTATTACATACACATGATACAGGGGCATATGTATAGAGGGCCTGAAGAGAGACCGGGAGAAGAGCCAGACATACTGCCTCTTTACGCAGATCAGCCAAACAACGGATATGAGCGCTTTAAGCCGGGTACTCCTGGAAAGACCAGGCCTTACAACTGTCTGCCCAGAGAAATCTACCTTGGTAAGGCTGACTATAGAAAGTTCAGTATTCGCGGGTACCCCATGAGGGCTTGGGCACCTCAACCTCCGTCTGCCGGTATCGCAGGTTCCCACGGCTTCAAGTGGGATATAGAGAAGCTGTCTCCTGAGGTCTGGCAGGAGTTTCTTGAGAAGAAGAAAAAAGGCGAAGTTAAGGATTGGTAGGGAGGTAGGTGATGGTGGATAAAAGAGAAATGACCCCGGTTGAGTTTCTGGATTCAATACTGGAGCCAGAGAAGCAAACGGATCACATATGTTGGAAATGTAAGTATTTTAAACCAGTTTTAAAAGGCTCCAGTTTCCCACCGGCGGATATAATTGGCTACTGCAAGAAGATACACTGGCCCTTTTTCTGGGTTGTGCCTGAGAAGTATGTGATCAAGGAGTGTTATGCCTATGAGGCAAAGAAGTGAGCCAAGATTCGTTTTAGGAAAGATACCCCAGTTCCCTAAGGAAAGAATCCTTAGGGAGATAGAGGAAGTCAAGCGAATGATAGTTGGCTGGAAAGAGTCTTACATGAAACAGGCGGATGAGCTTGGGGGAGGCATGTTCCTATGTGAGGAATTGTGGATGGATGTGAGGGAGTTTGCCTCCCCCTACATATACAGGATGGTGATGTGTGGGTTCATAACTGAGGATGAGTATGTGGAGTTCATGGACTTCTGCGCTCGTCAGGTTAGGGAACTGGGGGACTATATAAGAAAAATTGAAGAACCGGAGGTTGAAGATGCCGGAAAGGTGTAGAGTTGTTCTTTGCGGGTTTGATCCTATGCTTGTCAGAGGATATGTAAAGACGGGCTTTAGAGCCCTTTGGTGGTATCTTCCTAAAGAAGTTTATGAAGAGTTTGAGGTTAAACCTGGGGATGTGATTTGCGGCAAGCTTTTAGCCGTTTACAACTACAATGGAGAGAAGCAAGAGGAGCCTAACCTTTATGTTGAGTGGCCTACTGCTCAGGAAACAGGATACGCTGTGGTAGTTCCCGGTTCTGCAATAGTTAAGTTTAAACTGACCGAGTTCCACTTCATTGAATTTGAAATTCAAAAAATCAAGAAGTTAAAGGGCTATAAAGAGGAGAAGATTTCCTTTGCCGATGAGGCCAGGAGTCAGGAGGATATAGAGGCTATGGAAGCCATTGAAGAGATAAGGAAGTCTCCTGTGTACGAGGAGGTTGAGGTATATCCGGGAGAGGTTAAGCAAAGGAAGTGGTGGCCCGATGACAAGATGAAGCTTGAGTTCCATCTTGATTTCGTGCCACCGTAAAACCTGAAAAAATGGCGGGTGTGGTTTTATAGGCCGCACCCGCCTAAAAGTTTCTTCAACTTGTGCCAGGCTTTTTTGTCCGCCGGTGCCAGATCATAATCGTCAATTTCTGTTGGATAGAGTAACTTGACGTCCTGACAGTCCAGGTTTTTGGGTTCTTCAAAGGCTTGGGCTTTCACAAAGTATAGGTGTACAGTTTTATCTGGGTATCTGTGGGTTATCTTAAACATTTCTTTTTCAGGATGAATTTCTATTCCAAGCTCCTCCTTTATTTCCCTTTTGAGTGCTTGTTGAGGAGTTTCTCCCTTTTCAATCTTTCCACCGGGAAATTCCCATTTGTCTTCCAAAGGATCTCCTTTTTTTCTTTGGGCCAAAATGATCTTTTCCCCGAAAAATATCACACCGGCTACCACATCTATCTCTTGCATGTTGCACCCTCCGATGTAATTAATTGTTTGGGAGCATGGAGAGAGCAGTTCATACACCGGTTCTTTTGGAGGAAGTTATATCCTTTTTAGACCCCTATCAAGGCGGAGTAGTTGTTGATGCCACTGTAGGAGAAGGTGGTCACTCCTTGGCCATTCTTGAGAGAATCTCTCCGAAGCTTCTTGTGGCTGTGGATCGGGATATAGAGATACTTTCTGTGGCAAGGGAGAGGCTTTCTGATTATGACAATGTAATCTTCTTGTACGGGAATTACTCAAATCTCCCGGAGCTTCTCGCCAAGGAAGGAATTGAACAGGTTGATGCGGTTCTTATGGATCTTGGTATTTCCTCTTTTCACCTTGAGGATCCTGAAAGGGGCTTTTCTTTTTTAGAAAAAGGCCCTCTGGATATGAGGCTTGACAGGGTTGGGTCCCATCTTACCGCCTTTGAGGTTGTAAACGAGTACTCTGAAAAGAGGCTTGCAGAGGTGATAAAAGAGTACGGTGAGGAGCCTTGGGCGAAAAGAATTGCCAAAAGAATTGTGGAGGCAAGGAAGGAGAAGCCTTTAAGGACCACGGAGGATCTTGCCAGGGTGGTGAAGTCTGCGGTGCCTAAAAGGTTCTGGCCCAGAAGGATACATGTTGCAACAAGGACTTTTCAGGCTATAAGGATAGAGGTTAACGACGAGCTAACGCATCTGAAAAGGGCCCTCAAAAACGTAGTGGATATTTTGTCTCCTAAAGGCAGAGTAGTGGTTATATCTTTTCATTCCTTGGAAGATAGGATTGTTAAGCATACATTTAAGTCCTTTGAGGCAAAGGGATTGGGAGTGGTCCTTACAAAAAAGCCTATAGTTCCCTCCGATGGAGAAATTGAGAAAAATCCAAGGGCAAGAAGTGCTAAACTACGGGTTTTTGAAAGGTCAGAATGAGGGCTGCTGATCTTCTTGAGGGCGTGGAAGGCAGGCTGTTAAAAGGGGCTTTGAACGTGGATATTTCCTGTGTCACCGATGATTCCCGAAGATGTAGGCCGGGTGCCTGCTTTTTTGCCATAAAGGGGGAAAGATATGATGGCCATAATTTTGCAAAGGATGCAGTGGATAAAGGGGCTATCCTTGTTGTTTGCGAGAGGGAGTTGGATTTAGACGCTTCAGTCTTTGTGGTTAGGGATAGCAGAAGGGCTGCTGTTAAGGTTCTGAGAAATTTTTACGGTGATGTTGATAAGGCTTTTTTTAAAGTAGGAATAACAGGAACCAATGGCAAAAGTACCGTGGCCTTTTTGATCTCTCAGCTTCTTGATGTTTTGAAGGAACCTAATGTTCTTTTGAGTACAGTGTTTTACAAACTGCCTTGTAAAACTTTTAAGGCCGTAAACACTACTCCTGGGCTTTTTGAGTTATGGGATGTAATGGCTTCCTCGGTGCGGGAAGGGGCTAAGTACTTGGTCATGGAGGTGTCCTCCCACGCTCTGAAACAAGGGAGGGTTGGAGATGTGGTTTATCAGGTGGCGGTGTTTACCAATCTTTCTCGGGATCACTTAGACTACCACGGAACTGTTGAAGATTACTTTTCCTCTAAATTGAGACTTTTTACCGAGCATTTGCATGGAGTTGCCGTTGTTAATGCCGACGATCCATACGGGGCAAAAATACTGAGTGCTATTCGTGGAAGGGATGTTATTACCTATGGCTTGGAAAAGGGACTGGTTAGGGGAAGGGTGTTAGACGAAACCCTTGAGGGTATGGAGGTAGAGGTGGAGGGAATGAGATCAAAAACCCGGCTCATTGGAAAGCACAACCTTTACAATATACTGGCGGCCTTTGCTGTG
>WGAU01000048.1 GCA_015494645.1 Aquificota bacterium | reverse complement strand
GGCAGTCTCTTCGTCCAGAAAGACCTCTACATCCCTCTCTTTGAGCCAGGAGGTCAAATTTTTCACCACCTCATCGGCGGGCTTTTTAGGCTTGGCAATCAAGCCTATTCTCATTGCACTTCACACTCCCCACTGCCTGCAACAAGCCTCTTTTCTTTCTTGCTTTCTCCATACAGAAAGTCCATAAGAAAATCTTTTAGAGACTCTTTGTCCAGTTCTCTCTTCAACTGACCTCCCACAGCCACCGAGACTATCCCCGTCTCCTCGGAAACCACAACAACCACAGCATCGGTCTCTTCAGTCAAACCTATGGCAGCTCTGTGGCGGGTTCCCAAGGCCTTACTTATCATAGGATCAGAGGACAGAGGAAGAAGACAAGCAGCAGCGGCTATCCTATCCCCACGGATAATAACGGCACCGTCATGCAAAGGAGAGTAGGGAAGAAAAATAGAAACCAAAAGTTCCTCGGTAACCACCGCATCCAGAAGGATTCCTGAATCTATGTAGTTTTTAAGGCCCATGTCCCTCTCAAAGACTATAAGGGCGCCTATTCTCTTTAGAGAAAAGTACATACAAGCAGACACTACCGCATCTACCACCATGGTCTCTTTGAAGGTTGGACCCAAATGGTAAAGGGTGCCCACATCGGCAAGTCCCTTCCTCAGCTCAGGCTGGAAAAGTATAACGATTACTAACACTCCCACCTGCCAGAAGTTCTCAAAAAGCCACATGAGAGTTTTTAGTTCAAACCACTTAGCGATAAAGGACAGAAGCACCAAAACCAAAAGGCCCAGAAGCATCCTGAAGGCTTTGGTGCCCCTTACCATCTTTATGAGCTGATAGACCACAAAGGAAACGATAAGGATGTCAAACACATCCCGCAGGCTCATGGAAGAGATCCTGTCGTAATAAGAAGAGAGAATTATAAGGAGCTGTTCCTTAAACCTTAAAAACTTTTCTTCCCACATTGGCTATTTCCCAGGCGAGAAGAGCTGCTCTCTTTGATTCCTTAACGTCGTGCACCCTCAGGATTCTTGCCCCATTGTAAACCGCTATGGAAACCGCTGCCAGGGTTCCCTCAAGCCTCTCCTCTGGTGGAAGATCCAACACCATTCCTATGAAAGACTTCCTTGAAGGACCCACAAGTACAGGTGCAATCTCGGAAAAGACATGGGTATTGGCTATAAGGGCCAAGTTGTCCTCCAATCTTTTACCAAAGCCAATACCGTAGTCAACAACCACACGATCCTTGGGAAAACCCAAATCTACCAAAGCATTCTTCCTCTCTTCAAGAAAAGCGTAAACCTCAGAAACCACATCTTCGTAAACCGGGTTCTTCTGCATGTCCTTGGGGGTTCCCTTCATGTGCATAAGAACAGCTACGGGCTTGTATCTAACCATTACCTCATACATTCTACCGTCAAATCTGCCAGCGCTTATGTCGTTTATCATGGAGACTCCTATTTCAAGAGCTCTTTCAGCCACAGCAGCTTTGTAAGTATCCACAGATATAGCAAGATCAGAAAACCTTTTCCTTAGCTCTTCAATTACAGGGACAACCCTTCTCACCTCCTCCTCAAGGGTAACCGGATCGGAACCAGGCCGGGAAGACTCTCCTCCAACATCTATAATATCAGCTCCTTCCTCAATCATCTGCTCAACCCGTGCAACAGCCCTGTCCAACCGGGAGTACCGTCCCCCATCGTAAAAAGAATCGGGGGTAACATTCAAAATCCCCATAATAAGAGGAGGTTTCGTTTCATCATTTATCTTTTGTGCAAGCTCCTCAGGCAGCATCCTGCTCCTCTTCAAACATGGTACTTCTTTTCAGTTCAAACCTTGAGAGTATCTCATCAAGCTCCTCACCAGAGATGACCTCCTTTTCCATCAAAGCTTCAACAATAGCCTCAAGCACCTCTCTGTTATCGGATAGAAGCTTCTTAGCCTCCTGATAACACATGGTCACGATACTTTTCACCTCGTTATCTATCTCCTGAGCGGTCTTTTCACTGTACTCCTTGCTCAAAACCAAATCCCTGCCCAGGAAAACCAATTCATCTCTTCGTCCAAAGGAGAGCGGTCCCAACTTCTCGCTCATACCGTAAAAACATACCATCTTTCTGGCAATGTCCGTTGCCCTCTCCAAATCGTTGGCAGCGCCCGTGGTTTGACGCTTAAAAACAATCTCCTCGGCAGCCCTTCCCCCAAGAAGAACCGTGATGAGCTTCAAAAGATAATCTTTAGTGTGTATGTAGCGATCCTCCTCGGGAAGCTGCTGGGTAACTCCAAGGGCCATTCCTCTTGGTATGATGGTTACCTTGTGCACAGGATCCGTACCGGGGATTAACTTGGCAACAAGGGCATGACCCGCTTCGTGATAAGCAATAAGCCTCTTCTCGGACTCGCTTATGATCATACTCCTTCTCTCAACGCCCATGAGCACCTTGTCCTTAGCCTCTTCAAAATCCTCCATCTCTATTCTATCCTTGCCCTTCCTCGCCGCTATAAGAGCCGCTTCGTTCACAATGTTGGCAAGATCTGCCCCTGAAAAACCAGGAGTTCCTCTGGCAATAACCTCAAGATCCACATCCTCTCCCAAAGGCTTGTCCCTTGTATGTACCTTAAGTATCTCCAAACGTCCTTTCACATCAGGCTTGGGAATCACCACCCTTCTGTCAAATCTCCCTGGTCTCAAAAGGGCAGGATCCAACACATCAGGCCTGTTGGTAGCAGCAAGGATTACAATCCCTTCAGAGGTATCAAACCCATCCATCTCCACCAAAAGCTGATTAAGGGTCTGCTCCCTCTCATCGTGACCACCGCCTATACCAGCCCCTCTCTGCCTGCCCACCGCATCTATCTCGTCTATGAAGACTATGCACGGAGCATGCTTGCGCGCTTGCTCAAAAAGATCCCTTACCCTGGCAGCCCCCACACCCACAAACATCTCCACAAACTCGGAGCCGCTGATGCTCAGGAAGGGAACCCCAGCCTCACCGGCTATGGCCTTTGCCAGAAGGGTCTTGCCCGTTCCCGGAGGACCTACAAGGAGAACTCCTTTTGGCATCTTGCCACCTAACCGCTGAAACTTCTTGGGATCCTTAAGAAACTCTATGATTTCTTTAACCTCTTCCTTGGCCTCCTCTATGTCCGCCACATCCTTAAAGGTAACCTTTTTGCCCTGATCCACTATGATACGCGCCCTGCTCTTGCCAAAGGTAAAGGCCCTTCCACTTCCCGCCTGCATCTGCTTCATAAAGAATATCCATATGGCAACGAGCACTATAAGAGGCAGCCAGTTGGACAGAAAGTTCATATACCACGGGGGTTTCTCAGGAGGTTTAACGTAGATCTGAATACCCCTTGCTTTTAAAGTCTTTATAAGATCAGGATCGTTGGGAATCACCACCTTTACCCTGACGCTTTTAGGAGGAGGCTGTCCTTTTCTCTTCCCCATCCACTGGACTATAGGTTTAACCTTACCCCCTACCTCAAGAAAGTCCTTATAAGGAACCTCGGAGTATATCTCGTACTCTTTTATGACAACGCTTTTAACGGCACCTCTGTCTATGAGTTTCAAAAACTGAGTATAGCTCAGGGTATATATCCCCTCCCTGGGCATATTGGAAAAGTTAAAGACGAGGATTACCGCCACCATTATTATAAGCCACAGCAAAAGCCCCCTTCCCACACTGGGACCTGGGGGCTTCGTAGGCAACTTTCCATCGGGCATAAAGCCTACCTCCTTTTAGTCCCTTGTTGTAGCTTTAACCCTTAAAGGGTTAAGAAAAAGTCCGATAGCATCTTCCGGTGATGTCACCACAACATCTGCACACTCAAATACCCCAGAGTAAGCCCCTTCCTTCCAACACACAGCCACACCAAAAACCGCTTCCTTCAACATAAGGTGATCGTTGTAACCATTTCCCACAGCGGCCGTTTCACCAGATCCAAGCTCTCTCACAAACTCCTGTTTCTGAACAGAAGCGGAACGGTTTGGATCAAGTATCTTAACCCTTATCTTTGATAGTTTCAACTTTGAAGCAGTTCCAAAAGTGTTTGAAGTTAGTATATAAACGTTAACCCTCTCAGAAAGCTGATCAAGAAGATCTAAAACTCTTTCCGGGATGTGACCATCAACAGAAAGAGTACCATTCATATCAAAAACAACATTCTCAATGCTCACCCTTCTTCCAAAAAGCTCAAGCTCTATCACACGCTTCCCCCAAAGTCTCCAGAATCCTCAACACGCCTTTCTCTGAACCTCTAAACTTCTCCTCCAACTCAAGTTGATCAAAACTATAC
>WGAU01000047.1 GCA_015494645.1 Aquificota bacterium | reverse complement strand
TTTCAGAGCGGTTAATGAAGGTAAAATAAAAGCTTTATGGGTTAACTGCACCAGCCCTGCTCAGAGTCTGCCCAATTGCGATCTTTATAGAAAGGGCATGAAGAGGGATGATGTTTTTCTTGTAGTTACGGATATATTCCCTACAAAGACCACTGAGCTTGCCAATCTGGTGTTACCTACAGCTTTCCACTTTGAAAAGACAGGAGTTTATGGATGTACGGAGAGAAGATCCCAGCTTACGCTTAAAGCGGTTGATCCCCCGGGAGATGCTATGCCAGAGGTCTGGATTGTCAGAGAGTGGGCTTTGAGGCTTTCAAAGTATCTAAACGATCCGGTGATAAAGAAGCTTGTGGAGCCTTTCGTGGGGCTTGAGCCTTTCTTTGAACTTCCCAAGGCTATATGGACGGAGTACACCCAGAAGCTTACCAAAGGTAGAGACAACGATCTATCTGGAGCAACCTATGAAGTGTTGATGAAACGTCCTGACGGTGTACAGTGGCCTGCTCCTACGGAGGATATAGCTCTCAAAGGAGGTACTTACAAGAAGTTTGTTAGGGGACTGGATCCCCTTGCGGACAAACATGCCAAGGACGACAAGCCCTACCAGTTCTATGGTCCTGCTCATAAAGATAGGAAGCTTTACATATGGCTGAGGCCCTACAAAGGTGCTGCTGAGGAGCCAGATGCTGAGTACCCCTTCTATCTATCCACTGGAAGGGTTATAGACCACTGGCATACCTCCAGTATGACCGGTCGTATTTTGGAGTTGCTCAGAGCCAATCCCTATGCTTACGTGGAAGTCAACCCAAGGGACGCTAAGAGGCTCGGTATAGCTCCCAATGACATGGTGGAGGTGGAAACAAGAAGGGGCAAGATCGTCCTTCCTGCTAAAATTGTGGAAGGTCCTATTGAGGGGATGGTCTTTGTGTACTGGTACGATATGGCAGAGGAGAGGATGGCCAACAGGGTTACCAAAGATGCCTTTGATCCGGGTTCCAAAGAGCCTGAGTATAAAATTTGTGCCTGTAGGATAAGAAAAGTTTCCGGACCCAAGCCTTTAAAACCTTATGTGGTGGGCATGACAAAGGCTATTTAAACTTTGCGGGGTGGGAGCAAATCCCACCCCGTTTACTTGGGAGTTATAAATGCCAATAGGTGGATTTGTTGTAGTTGCTGTATCGGAGTTTCTTGATAGAGTGGTGGACGATCTAAAAAGCCGATCCTGTGTAAGTGTTTACGGTACCGATGATAAGGGCAACATTGTGGTGGTGATAGAGTCTGAAACTTCAGAGGAAATGGAAAGGCTTGTGGAAGAGATAAAAAGCATAGATGGCGTTCTGAACGTTGGCTTGGCTTACCTCCACTTTGAGGATGAGGTGGACAAGATTGAGAGAGGAGAAATCAAACCACCCATTGGCTTTGGAAGAAGAAAACTTCAGTAGGAGAGGTTTTTTAAAAAAGCTTTTGCTTTCCATTCCTCTAATTGGTCTTATCTTTTCCAAAAAAGGGTATCCCTTTACTCTGTTTAAATCCCCTGTTGGTCGCAACCGTCTAAGACCTCCCGGAGCCGTACCCGAGGAGATCTTTGCTGGGAAATGTATAAGATGTGGAAGGTGTGCGGAGGTTTGTCCCTATCGGTCTATATACATGCTTGATGCCAAGTGGGGGGTATGGGCAGGGACTCCCCTTATATTTGTGGAAGATGTACCGTGCTACCTGTGTATGAAGTGCGTGGAGGTGTGTCCAACCGGCACTCTCATGAAGATAAAGCAGGAAGAGACACGCATGGGATTGGCCGTAATAAACAAAAGAAGATGTGTTTCCTGGTTAGAAACTGCCCTTTGCAGAAGTTGCTATAATGCCTGCCCTTTTAAAGACAAAGCTGTAAAGCTTATTGAATTGAAGCCAGTTATAATAGATGATTACTGTACGGGTTGTGGCCTTTGTGTCCATGCATGTCCCATCAATCCCAAGGCTATTTATGTTGAGCCTGTATACTCTTTCGTAAGGGTGAAGTGGAAGTGAAAATGAGAATTTCAACCGTTAGATTTTGGATACTTTCCTTCGCTTTTCTGATAATATTGGTGAATCCTTTTCTGAACTACTATTTTCACTTCACCTTCATTCAGGGCTGGTATCAATCCATTGCTATAGGGAAGCTTTGGTTTGTGTCGCCTCTTGAAGGTTTAGAAGCCATTTTGGTGTCAAAGACCCTTTACCTTCCCCTCATAATAGCCATGCTCATTCCTATTTTAGTGGCCCTTTTTCTGGGGAGGGTTTTCTGTAGCTGGATCTGTCCCATAAGCTTTTTTTCTGAGCTGATGGAGAGGGGGTTATCCCTTTTTGTAAAAAGAAGAAAGGATATTTTGGTGGTGCCTCGCTGGCTTCTCTGGTTTTCCCTTGTGGGTGAGCTGCTTTTTTCAATGATCATTGCCGCTCCTATCTTTGTTTTTCTGTCCCCTCCGGGACTTGTGGGAAGGGAAATCATGATGTGGGTATTCTTCAAGCGCTTTGCCATTGAGGGTGTGGTTGTGATCGTGGTTATGTTCCTCAATCTTCTTACCCGCCGTTTTTTCTGCAGGTATCTATGTCCTCTCGGTGCCCTTTTGGCTTTCATAGGTTCCAAAAGAAGATTAAGAATTGCAAAGGATGACAACTGCGTTAACTGTGGGGTGTGTGACAGGAGCTGTCCGTTAGGTCTTAATCCCAGTAGCGGAGATTTCTCCCATTACTGCTGGAACTGCGGAGAGTGCATAGACACCTGCCCTAAGAAGGCTCTATCTTTTGTGTGGTTGGGTACCGATAGAAGGTGTTAGCTCGGTGTTTCAAACTTGTATCCCATACCTGGGTATGTTATAATAAATTTTGGATTTTTAGGATCAGGCTCAATCTTTTCCCTTAATCTTTTTATGTGAACATCAATTGCTCTGCTCCATGGGTAAAGTTCCTTATCGGACCAGATTTGGTTTTTTATAAAATCTCGGCTAAGCACTCTGCCTGCGTTGCTCGCAAGGAGCTCAAGGAGTTCAAATTCCCTCTTTGTGAGTTTGACAGGTTTGCCGTTTACCTTAACTTCTTTTTTGGCTGTGTCTATTTTTATGTAGCCAAAATCATAAACAACAGGAGCTTTCTTTCTATATTTTTTCAAATGGACCTTTATTCGTGCTGCAAGCTCCAGGAATTCAAAGGGTTTAGTGACATAGTCGCTTGCTCCACTCTCAAAGCCGATAAGTTTGTCTGAGATGTTATCTCTAACTGTTAAAATTATTATGGGAGCATCTGTTTTGTCTTTTATGTGTTTACACACTTCAAGCCCATCTGCATCAGGTAAATTTAAGTCAAGTATGATGAGATCTGGACGAAAGCTTGAAACCTTTTGAAGACCCACTTTTGCAGTGGATGCTGTTTCCACTTGGTATCCGTCAAGCTCAAGCTGATCTTTTAATATGGTGGCAATGTCCGGATCGTCTTCTATTACCAATATCTTTGCCATGTAAGCTATTATAGTGGGCTACGAAAGAAAATCCATAGGCTTGCTGTTTCTAAGCTCTGCTTGTATTAAGAATGCTATGCAGTATTTTCGTGATTGGCTTGACTTAAGGATTTCTCTTTTTGATTTTATTGATGCCCTAATGTGGGTTGCTGAGCTTAGCAGATCAGATTGCCGTCTTCTTGCAGGGCATAATCTCCGAACAGCCTATATCGCCGCTTTTATAGGGGAAGTTATTGGTCTATCTGAAACGTCTCTCAAAGTACTCATAAAAGCAGCTATGCTTCACGATTTGGGTTTTGTCTTTATGAGAATGGGGACTTTCACAGACTTTGAAAGCTTGGATGTTGCAGAAATAATCGGTCATTCGGAGATAGGAAGTTACATTGTGGATCATCTGCGTTTTATTGGGGACAGTGCCAAGGTGTCAAAGATAATAAAATATCATCACTTGGAGTATGAAGAGGGGCATGAGGATTTCGCTGATATTGAGTGCTTTATTCTTAAGGCTGCTGATAGAATAGATCTCATTCAGAACAAATATGAGTTTCCTCAACTCTTCATCAGGGAGATTGCCGAAGAGGTTTCAACAATAAATTTACCGGAGGAAGTGTTAGAGGCTTCCTTGTGGCTGCTTCATTCGTGTCCTTTATCGTTTTGGTATGATCTTAGATTCTCCAATGAGGCTAAAGTGAGGTACTTGAGAAGTGTATGTAGCTGGGAGGAGTTGGTGTATTCAATAAAACATTTGGAAGAGATAGGGGAGGCTATGCTTTCCCTGATAGACTTTCGTTCTGCTGTTACCTCTACCCATTCTACAAGAGTTGCTACCATTGCAGAGTATGTGGCACAAGTTACCGATGAGCCTGAACATGTGGTTAGAATGCAAAAGGTAGCTGGCTTTCTTCACGACATAGGCAAATTGGTTGTTCCTGTAGATGTACTTGAAAAGCCTGGAAGGTTAGACAGGAGAGAGTACGCTGTAATGCAAACCCATGTTTATTATACCCGCTTGTTCTTGGACAAGGCGGGTATAAAGGGAAGAGTAGCCAGATCGGCTGTGTTACATCATGAGAGAATGGATGGGACGGGATATCCTTTTGGTTTAAGAGATGCGGAAATGGATATGTGTGAGAAGGTAATGCAAGTTGCTGATGTAATGGCTGCTTTGTGTGAAAAGCGTTCTTATAAAAAGGAAATGGGGGTTGAAGAGGTAAAAAGCATTCTGAAAGATGAAGGGGATAGAGGAAAGCTCTACAAAAAAGCTGTGGATGTAATTTTAAGCAACTTTGACTCTATCTATGAAGTAATGGAAGAAAGAGCCAGGCAACGTGGTCGGGAGTTTCTCGTTTTTGTGGATGAGATGGTAAGAAACACCCAAGAAACAAAAAAAATTGCGGAAAGAAAAGAGATAGATTTTGCCTGATGAAGGATCTTTCTGTTGTTGTTGTCAATTATAAAACCAGTCATCTTTTAACTCGTTTGCTTGAGAACCTTCGTGAAGAGCTTAAAAACATTGATAGTGAAGTTGTTGTGGTTGATAATTCTTGTTCCATATCTGAGCGGGCAAACCTTAGAGAGCTTAGATGTAAGCACATATGGGTAAAATTCATCATGAACCGATTTAACTTAGGTTATGCCGGAGCCTGTAATGTTGGACTTAAAAATACCACTGGTAGATATGTGTTGTTTATGAATCCCGATGTAGTACCAACCAAAGGAAGCATTCGGGTGCTTTTGGAGCATATGATAGAATCAAAAGCAGCGGTTGTGATTCCTAAGCTTTTTTTGGATGAGGAATGTAAAGTGCTCCATCCACCAGCTTATCCTTTTAAGCCATCATTTATGTTGTTCCATAGGTTGTTTCAAAAACTTTTTTTTATGTGGTGGAGCAGATACTCTTTTAGATTGTGGAAAGCTACCAGTGATATCCCTGTTAAGTTCATAACGGGTGCAGTTTTTATGGTGGATAGAAGAGATGCTACTTTTGATACGGACTTGCCTTTGTACTTTGAAGATGCAGCTTTGTCTTTGATCCTGGAGAGGAAAGGTAAAAAAATTCTTTTTTGCCCCCATTCTGTTATGGTGCATCTCTATGATCTGGCACCTTCAAAATGTAAAGGTAAGTTATGGGAGATTTCTGAAAGAATTTATTTTAGAAGGTATTTTAATAGGCTTTCAGTAAACTTGTTAAGGGCCTTAGCTGATTTTTACTCTCACTGGTTTCACCCTGAGTCAAAAAGGCTAAGGGATATTTTGAGAAAGGGCGATTCGCCTTGTGCTGTTTCACCCCATCCTGATTTTGTCCCTTTCGCTTTGGGAATTGTCACTGTAAATAGTAAATTTGCTGACAGGTTCGGAGATAGCTACGCTTTTGAATGGTTGTCCGACAATTTCTCCGAGGTTGTTTGAAAGATAGGGCTTGACACATAAAGGGAGAGCTAATCCTTAGCTCTCCTTTCGTCAAGATCTATTTTTCGAACAGCCTCCCCGTTGCACTTGACAAAGAGGGGAAAATGTATATTCTTCATTTTGCCACGGGTGTCGTGGTGTGAGCTGGCGTAGCTCAGCTGGTAGAGCAGCTGATTTGTAATCAGCAGGTCGGGGGTTCGAATCCCTCCGCCAGCTTTTGTGGAGGGGTAGCCAAGTGGCCAAAGGCAGGGGACTGTAAATCCCCCGGCGGAAGCCTTCGCAGGTTCGAATCCTGCCCCCTCCACCAGGAGCGGGAGTAGCTCAGGGGTAGAGCACTGGCCTTCCAAGCCGGTGGTCGCGGGTTCGAATCCCGTCTCCCGCTCCAATAATTAAAGGAACATATGCCCACGTAGCTCAGTAGGTAGAGCACACCCTTGGTAAGGGTGAGGTCGGCGGTTCAATCCCGCCCGTGGGCTTACCTTTGGGTGTTTATATATTCCATGTAAAATCGGAGGTTAAGCGATGGGCAAGGAGAAATTTGAGAGGACGAAGCCGCATGTGAACATAGGGACGATAGGGCATGTGGATCATGGGAAGACTACGTTGACGGCGGCGATAACGAAGGTGTTAGCTGCGAGGGGATTTGGGGAGTACATACCGTTTGAGCAGATAGACAAGGCGCCGGAGGAGAGGGAGAGGGGTGTAACGATAAACGTGGCGCACATAGAGTATGAGACGGAGAATAGGCACTATGCGCACATAGACTGTCCGGGGCATGCGGACTACATCAAGAACATGATCACTGGAGCGGCGCAGATGGACGGGGCGATATTGGTGGTGAGTGCAGCAGATGGTCCGATGCCGCAGACGAGGGAGCACGTGTTATTGGCGAGGCAGGTTAATGTGCCTGCGATAGTGGTATTTATGAACAAGGTGGACATGGTGGATGATGAGGAGCTGTTGGAGCTGGTGGAGTTAGAGATCAGGGAGTTACTGAGCAAGTATGACTTTCCTGGTGATGAGGTTCCTGTGATAAGGGGGAGTGCGTTGAAGGCGTTGGAGTGTGGGTGTGGGAAGGATGAGTGTGAGAACTGTGGGCCGATAATAGAGCTGATGAAGGCGGTGGATGAGTACATACCTGAGCCGGTGAGGCCGGTGGACAAGCCGTTTTTGATGCCGATAGAGGATGTATTTACGATAAGCGGGCGTGGGACGGTAGTTACTGGGAGGGTAGAGCGTGGGAGGTTGAGGCCTGGGGATGAGGTAGAGATAGTGGGGTTAGGGCCTACGAGGAAGACGGTGGCTACGAGTGTAGAGATGTTCAGGAAGATATTGGATGAGGCGATAGCGGGGGACAACATAGGGGTGTTGTTGAGGGGTATAGGGAAGGACGAGGTGGAGCGTGGACAGGTGTTAGCGGAGCCTGGTAGCATTAAGCCATATAGGAAGTTCAAGGCGGAGGTTTATGTATTGACTAAGGAAGAGGGTGGGAGGCACACGCCGTTTTTTAGTGGATACAGGCCGCAGTTTTACTTTAGGACGACGGATGTGACTGGAACGATCACGCTGCCTGAGGGTGTAGAGATGGTGATGCCTGGGGATAATGTGAACATGTATGTGGAGTTGATCTATCCGGTGGC
>WGAU01000046.1 GCA_015494645.1 Aquificota bacterium | reverse complement strand
TGATAGCCACGAAAGTATCATAGTTTACATCGTAGAAGATCTCTTTCAGCCTTGCCTTTACGTCAATAGAGCTGCCGAGCTGGTTACTGGCTACACAAAGCAGGAACTTACCGGGAAAGTTATTCCGTATGAGCTTATCCACCCAAAGGACAGAGAAATTGTCCTTGAGAATTTCAGGAGGAGGGTAAAGGGAGGGGATGCTCCGTCCCAGTATACCTACAAAGTGGTAGCCAAGGATGGTATGGTCAAATGGGTGAATGTGAAGTTAAGTACAGTAAAGTGGAAGGGAAGGCTTGCTGTATGTGGGATAGGTATGGATGTGACCAGCTACGTGGAAAAGCAGAATTTGCTTGAGACCATATTTGATCTCATGGATGAGGGTGTTGTTGTTTTGGACGGGGATTTTTCCATAAAAATGGCCAACCGCAGCATGAAAAACATAATGAGGATAGATCTTCCCGACAGGGAGATAGTTGGAAAGAAGTGCTATGAGCTGGTATATCAAAAAGGCTCTCCTTGCGATGGTTGTCCAACGGTTAGGGCCTTAAACACTGGCAAGCCTTCAAAGAAGCTGATCCATGTGAAAGGTAAAGACCTATGGTACGAAACCAAATCCAATCCTCTGGTTGATGAAACGGGCTATGTGTTTGGGGTGGTGGAGTATGTTAGGGATGTTACTTTAGAAAAGTTGAGGGAGAGGGAGCTTATCAGAACGGAGAGTCTTCGTACCCTTGAAAGGGTTGCTGGAGGTATAGCCCATGATTTCAATAACATACTTGCGGTTATAATGGGCAACCTTTCGGTGTTGAAGATGCACATCAAAGATCCCTATCTCAAGGGCAAGCTTGAGGCGGCAGAAAAAGCCTGTTTTGAAGCGAGGGAACTTACCCATCAACTAATGCGTTTTTCAAAGAGCACGGGACTGTCTTTAGAACAAGTGGATATATCTATCCTTGTGGGTAGTGTGGTATCGGAGGTTTCCAGAGGAGTCCCATGTTCCTTTAGTTACAGTGGAGATGTGGAGGTTGGAGAGGTCCTTGTTGATCCTGCCTACTTCAAGAGCGCCCTTCAGAGCCTCCTTATCTTTCTGGCAGAGACGCTGGGTAGGGAAAAGAGAGGTGAGATCAGTGTGGTTTTGCAGGAGACTTTGAACCACGTGAAAATAGAGGTAGTGGCTAAGGGTGTCTCCTTAGGCGAAGACCTGTTCAGGGAAGACCCGGGCTTTGGTGCTACCGGAGAAATACTCAGAAAGATGGGGCTTGGCTTTTCAGTAGTGGTGAGACGTGAAGAGACGGCGGTTGAAATATTCGTTCCCAAGGTGTCGAGAAGTCAATCCTCTGTTCCTTCTGGGCTTGTTCTGTTAATGGGGGATAGAACCTCCCTTGCGGATATGCTCAGGGTTTATCTTGAGGGCAAAGGTTATGAGGCTGTGTCCCACTTGTCTGTGGAGGACCTTCTTGATAGCTTCAATCGCCTGAGGGGGGAGGGCAAGGAGATCAAGGCGGTGATTGTGGATGCATCCCTTGGCGGGCTTGATCCCATGCGGTCTTTAATAGAAAGGGAAAAGGACACGAAATTCATTCTCATAACTCCGAAAGTTGACGATGTTGTTAAGAAAAGGGCCTGTGATTTTGGCTTTACCACAGTTATAGAAAAGCCCTTCTCTTTAGATGAGCTGTTAGAGGTGCTTTGATGGAGAGAATCTTTGTGCATATCCCCTTCAGCATGTTGGATAAGAGATTTTCCAAAATGCTCAGCTTAGGTATTCAACCTGAAATATATTTTTCGGGCGATATGCTGGATAACATGGATGATGATTTTTTAAAGTATGTAGCTTCTTCTCTAAGTAGAAACAATCTGAGGTGTACCGTTCATGCTCCCTTTTTTGATCTGCCTCTGGGTGCTGTTGATGCTTTTGTGAGAGAGGCAGTTGTTGAGAGATACAGAAGCTTTGTTACAGTTGTAGAACTTCTTAAACCTGTGCGAATGGTTATCCACACTGGCTACGATAGATGGCGCTACAGTAGCAACAGGGATGTGTGGCTTTCCAATGCCTGTGATATGCTGGAAGATCTCCTTGAAATGTTTCCTGAGGATACTATCATAGCTGTAGAGAATGTTTTTGACGAGGCTCCCGATGTTCTTTACGAGCTTGTCAATGTGTTTGATGAAAGGGTGGGCATCTGTTTTGATGTTGGCCATTTCCACCTGTTTTCTAAAGCTTCTCTGCAAGAGTGGCTTTTAAGACTGGGCGATAGGATAGTGGAACTTCACCTTCACGATAACGATGGTAGAGAGGACAGACACTGGGGTTTTGGCAAAGGTTCTGCTCCTGTATTCAGCCTTATTGAGTGGAGTCTGGGCAGGGAAAATGTAATGTTGACCGTTGAAGCCCATACCGAGAAGGAAGCCTTGGAGAGCTTTACCATTCTAAGGCGTCTTATGGCTTCTTAATTAATTTTCAAAGGCGCCGCAAAAGGGCGCCTTTGAAATTTGTTAGTTCCTCTTTGTTCTGTTGTCTATAACCCTCTGAGCCTTCCCGGGTTTTCTCGGTATGGTTCCTTCCGGCACGAGCTCTAAATCTACTCTGAAACCAAGGAAATCGTAAAGGT
>WGAU01000045.1 GCA_015494645.1 Aquificota bacterium | reverse complement strand
TTGGGTGTATGCTTCTTCCACTTTTCCTTTGTCCATATTCAGAAGCCTACTGAATCGCTCAACCCTCTCCTTCCTTATGCCATCCAGCATTTCAGGCTTTACAAAGCCGAACAAGCTTTCCCAAAAATCAAAGGTTACTCCCTTTACCCTCATGGCTACTCCTTCACATAAACAATAGCGCCCGGGAAGAGAACAATTTTTATGCCCTCTACAACGCCTCTCGCAGATTCAGCAGGACCAAGGAAAAGGTAACCCCCCTTGTTAAGATTACCCACTATAAGATTGAGAGCCTTTTTCCTTGACTCAGAGTCAAAGTAAATCAATACGTTCCGGCACATGGCTACATCCACCTGATTCCCCACAGACTTCATATCCCTCTCATCTGTGATACTGAGAAGCCTAAACTGGACAAGCCTTTTTACCCTATCGGAAATTTTAAATTTCCCATCAGGAGTTTTGGTAAAGTATTTTCTAAGCAAATCCGGTGGTACAAAGCGAATGGAATATTTGTCGTAAACGCCTTCCTGTGCTTTTTTAAGCGCCTCTTTGCTTATGTCGTTGGCCAAAATCTTCACGGCAGCCTTCGCTTTCGTTTTCTCCAAAACCTCAAGGGCTACTATGCCCAAGGTGTAAGGCTCCTCCCCTGTGGAGCACGCCGCACTCCAAAGTTTTACAGAACTCTTTTTGCTGAGTAGATTCGGAAGGATCTCCCTTTCTAATATATCAAAATGAGATTTATGCCGAAAAAAATAGGTCTCATTTACCGTAATGGCGTCAAAAAGTTCTTCAAGAAGGGCTTTGGAAGACTCAAGCTTTTTCGCTATTTCTTCTGCACTTTTAAACTCTCCGCTCTTTATTTTTTTATCAACGAACTTAACTACCTTTTCCCTGTCCTTTCTCTGAAGATAGATGCCTCCCTTTCGGTAGATAATCTCAGCGATTTTATCTATGGCTTTGTCGGTCATTCTTTACCCCACGCTACGTTTGCAAAGTTTACAGCCTCTTCTACATCGTCCAACACTGGAAGCAACATATCCTCTACGCTTTGCTTACCTTCAGTTAGTATAATCCAGCCTTGATCTTCCTCTATGCTTATGCCTTGCAGGTCCCTATTATAGTAAAAGCCAAAGGTCCTGGAGAAAATATCTGACACATGAATGAGGGCTACCATTTTTCTGTAGTGCTCTGCCTTTTCAGGCTCGTGGTGGAATCTTACCGTCTCCGTTATGAGAAGGGGCAGTTTCCACAGCCTTGATATGAATTCCCCTACTTCGGAATGATCTATGCCAAATACCTTTTGCTCAGCCTCATAAGAAAGGAGGTTCTCCTTTTCGGAAAGCTCTAAGGCCTCTTCATATTCCTCTGGAAAGAACATGTACAATACCAACTTGCCAACATCGTGGAGTAGCCCTGCGGTGAATGCCTCCCCTTCTGGAAGACCAAAGTATTTGGAAAGTCTTTTAGCTACATGGGCACAGGTGTAAGAGTGCTTCCAAAAAAGCTCTTTGTCAAACCTACCCCCTACCCTATCGGAAATCTTTACAACACTAAGACCTACAACTATGGGAACTAAGTTCTTCACGCCAAGCTGTATGATGGCCCTGTCAAGGGAAGTGATCTCTCTTCCATATGGATTGAAAGCAAATGAGTTAGCCACTTTCAGCACCTTTGTGGCCAAACCAGGATCCCTTTCAATGGAAATCTGCAAATCTTTGACAGTAAAATCATCCCTTTCTACCATCTGAAGCACTTCATGGGCCACCTCAGGAAAGCTGGGAAGATCTTTAACATTACTTAGTTTTTTTATCACTTCATTTCTCATTTCGTCTCCTTTTAAGGTACCGCAAGCTTCATGCCGGGATACAGCTTGTAGTCCTTTAGGTTGTTTAGCTTAACCAGCTTTTTTACCGTTGTGTTATGAATTTTGGCAATCTTCCACAGGGTATCTCCGTCCTTTACAGTGTAATAGTGCTCTCTCTTAATTCTATCTCTCCATGTGAAAAAGGCCTTTATCCCCCGATAAATACTGTAAGCTATCCTGTCCCTATAAGAAGGGCTTCTAAGCTTGTTCACATCCTCTCTGTTGGAAAGGAAACCAACCTCAAGTAAAAATGATGGAATGCCCGGATTTTTCAATACCTTAAAGGCAGCTCTTCTTAGCCCCCTGTTTTCCATGCGAACCATGTGGGAAACATATTCCAAAACGAGCCTTGCAGCTCTTTCCCCTTCTGTTTTTGAGAAATCGTATGCCACCTTAAGAACTGCTTTGTTAACAGAGCGGCTCCTCTTTGAAAGCCTTAGATCGCCGACCATGTCCTCTGCATTTTCTACATCCTGCAGTAGCTTAGCAAGACCACTTGCCATACCCCTTGGAGAAAGGGTGAAGGCCATAATACCTTTAAGTCTGGAAGAGGGAGCCTTGTTGGAATGTAAGCTTATAAAAAGATCTGCACCGTAGTCATGGGCAATTTCCACTCTCTTTTCCAGAGAGATGTAGTAGTCTCCAGTTCTTGTCAAAAAAGCCTTAAGCTGTGGATCCTTGTTACAGTACTGAACCACCCTCCTTGATATGTCAAAGACTATGTCCTTCTCCTTTACACCTCCCAAACCTATAGCACCAGGGTCACTACCGCCATGCCCAGGATCAATAACAACGATATATTTATGTTTCTTTCTCGCCGATCTGGCGTATTTTATGCGCCTCTTCTTCTGTTTGATGATTTCTTCTCTCGGCTTGAGGACATCAACTACTATTCTGAAGGGAAGGTTCTTGTATCTTCTAAGTGTAAATACTTTAAAGT
>WGAU01000044.1 GCA_015494645.1 Aquificota bacterium | reverse complement strand
GTTTACCAAATGATACAAGCCCTCAAGGCCAGTTTCCAAAGCTTTTAATGAACAACTAACTATAGTACTGGTTGATGTAGGAACAGAAAATTCATCACAGGCAATCTTCAACACTTCCATACTTTTAGCCCAGTTCAAAACCTTATAAACAAAATTTCTCTTTCCCCTACCATACACCCAGCTAACACGAAACAAAAGATATCTTGAATCTAACTCTTCTTTAAGCAACTGTTCACCAAGAAACTTGCTTTTTCCGTACATATTTAAAGGGTTAGGTACATCAGATTCTGTATACATCCCCTTTTTTGTTCCATCAAATACATAATCTGTACTGAAGTGGACCAAAAAGGCCCCCACCTTTTTACAAGCATAAGCCACATTTCTTACTCCTAACGCATTAACTTTAAATGCATCACTGTACATTCTTTCCGCATTATCTACTAAATTATATGCAGCACAATTTATAATCACTCCTGGCTTTACAGAACTTACAACATCCATAACCCGATCAAGGTTAGAAATATCACATTCTTCTCTGCCAACACCTATACTCTTTTCTCCCAAATAACAACAAAACTCTAACCCAAGTTGTCCTTTAGATCCAAAAACAAGATATTTCACTTGTAAACCTTTTCCCAAAGTTTTTTTAACTCTCTTGCCTTATCCTCGAGCCACTCTCTGTGAGAAAGATACCATCTAACAGTCTTCTCCACTCCAGTTTCAAAATCCGTTTTAGCTGACCATCCTATTTCTTTACGGATCTTTTCGGTATTCAAAGAATACCGAAAATCATGTCCGGGTCTATCCTTAACAAAAACTATTAATTCCTCCCCCTTTCCCAAAAGATGAAGAATACTTTTAACAACCTCAATGTTTCTCTTCTCGTATCCACTGCCTATATTATAAGTTTCACCTGGCTTTCCTTTTTCCAAAACCATAAACATCGCCTCAACACAATCCGACACGTATAGCCACTCTCTAACATTTAATCCCTTACCATAAACAGGCACCGGCTCGTCATTCAGGGCCTTAAATATCACAACGGGTATCAACTTTTCTGGATATTGCCATGGACCGTAGTTGTTTGACGGTCTGACAGTAATAACAGGAACGCCATAGGTTCTGTAATAAGCTCTCCCGAGCATATCTGCCGAGGCTTTACTAACAGAGTACGGAGAATTAGGATTCAACGGTGTAGTTTCATAAAACTGTCCTTCTTCACCAAGCTCACCATAAACCTCATCTGTAGATACGTTTATGAATCTCTCCACACCAAAATCCTTAGCAACATCTAAAAGAACTTGGGTCCCTTTTATATTTGTGTCTATAAAAGGCGTAGCATCTATTATACTTCTGTCTACATGGCTTTCAGCAGCAAAATGGAAAACAACTCCCGGTCTTTCTCTCTCAAATATGTGGTACACAAACTCTCTATTTGAAATATCACACCTGTAAAAGGATATTCTATCAAAAACTCTCCTTAACCTCTCCGTATCTCCAGCATACGTAAGCTTATCAACAACCACAACCTCAAAGCCTCTATCCACAGCTTGCCTAACAAACTCACTTCCTATAAAACCAGCGCCTCCCGTAACTAATACCTTCACCTTTCCTCCCAGAAAAAGTTTATTTCAGCCTCCATAAGCAAAGGAGCGGTTCTATCTTTTTCCGACAATATTGGATCACCTTCAATAGGCCAATCTATTCCTATATCGGGATCACTCCAAAGTATGCTTCTTTCGTATTCGGGAGAATACTCATTGCAGGAAACCTTATAAAGTACCTCTGCTTCATCTGACAAAACCAAAAAGCCATGAGCAAAACCAGGAGGAATCCATAACATCAGCTTATTGTCCTCGGATAGCTCCAGACCAAACCACTTACCAAAAGTAGGGCTTCCTTTCCTTATATCTACAGCTACATCGTATATTCTCCCTTTAAGACATCTAACAAGCTTTCCCTGAGCCTTTGGATTTAACTGATAATGGAGGCCCCTCAGAACACTTTTCACTGAACGGGAGTGGTTATCCTGAACAAAGTCAACATCTATGCCAGCCTTTCTAAAATCACTTTGCTTATAGAATTCCATAAAAAAACCTCTGGCATCTTCAAAAACTTTAGGCTTAACTACTAACACCCCTTCAAGTAGCGTCTTTTCAAATTCAAAGGGCATTCTAATCCCCCAAACCTTGATCTTTAACTTTGTTCCACCAAAGTCCTCAGATACCTTCCATAATCTGTCTGATTGAGCCTTTCCGCGAGATCTAATAATTTTTTATCATCTATCCACCCGTTTCTGTAAGCTATCTCTTCAATACATCCTATCATCAATCCAGTCTTGCTTTCCAAAGTAGCCACAAATTCTCCTGCCTCAAGAAAACTATCATAGGTACCTGCGTCAAACCAAGCAAAACCACGCCCCAAAAGCTTCACTTTAAGCTTTCCCTTCCTCAAATACGCCTGATTAACCGATGTAATCTCAAGCTCTCCCCTTCTTGAAGGCTTTACTTTTTTTGCAATATCCACAGCCTCTTTATCATAAAAGTACAATCCTACCACGGCATAATTGGACTTGGGATTTTTGGGCTTTTCCTCTATGGAAACAACCTTCCCCTGATCATCTATTTCCACCACCCCGAATCTTTCAGGATCCCTAACATAGTAGCCAAAGACATAGGCTCCCCCATACTTTTCCACATCTTCCTTAGCTTCCTTAAGCACTTTGACCAAGCTGTGTCCGTAGAAAATATTATCTCCCAACATGTAACAAACAGTATCGTCACCTATAAACTTTTCTCCAAGTATGAGGCCCTCAGCTAATCCCCTCGGCTTTTCTTGAATACAGTAGTCTATTCTCATTCCAAGCTCGGTCCCATCTCCAAAAAGCTTTCTGAACATCTCTAAATCCTGTGGATTTACCACCAACAAAACCTCTCTTATTCCAAGCAACATCACCACAGAAAGGGGATAGTATATCATCGGCTTATTATAGATAGGCAACAAATGCTTGTTTACCACCTGCGTCACAGGAAAAAGCCTACTACCAGATCCCCCAGCAAGAATGATGGCCTTCATCTCATCCTCCAGACACGGCTTAGGTATCTGGAAAAGATTTTGTGCCGAAAACTTTAGAAAAATACAAGCTCACTACTTGTGATGCTTGGGAGCAAGGACCATTATCATCTGGCGGCCTTCCATATCGGGCTTTTTCTCCACCACCGCCACGTCTTCCAAATCCGAAACCAGTCTTTCAAGCACTTCTCTCCCTGAATCAATAAATGCCATTTCCCTGCCCCTGAAACGCATCACTATCTTTACCTTATCCCCATCCTCAAGAAACTCCCGTGCGTGCTTCAGCTTCACCTGATAGTCATGCTCTTCAATTTTGGGCCTGAACCTCAGCTCTTTGACCTCAATTATGCGTTGTTTCTTCTTCGCTTCTTTGGCTTTCTTTTTCAGCTCGTACTTGTACTTACCGAGATCCATCATCCTGCACACAGGAGGATTGGCGTTAGGAGCCACCAAGATGAGATCGTAACCAGCATCCTGAGCCAGATTGAGAGCCTCTCTGGTAGGCATGACACCAAGCTGTTTGCCCTCTGGAGATATAACCCTTACCTCTCTGGCTTTTATCTGTTCGTTAGCGATAATCTTAAAATCGTCCCTTGCTGCTATGGCTACACCTCCGTCCTTTTGGTTTCTATCTCTTCCCTAATCATATTAATAAGCTCATCCACAGCTAAAGAGCCAACCTGACCCTTCCCTTTTCTTCTGACACTGACTTTGCCTTCTTCCATCTCTCTCTTACCCACAACTACCATGTAAGGGATCTTCTCCACCTCGGCTGCGCGTATTTTGTAGCCTATCTTCTCGTTCCTTACATCGGCCTCAGCCCTAATCCCTTCTGACTTCAACTTTTCTGCTACATCAAGGGCATATTCCACTTGATCATCGGTAATGCTCATAACTCTTGCCTGAATAGGGGCAAGCCACACGGGAAAGTTTCCAGCGTAATGCTCTATCAGAACCCCAAAGAACCTCTCCAAAGAGCCTAAAAGAGCCCTGTGAATCATGTAAGGTCTTTTTTCACTACCATCACTATCCCTATAGTTAAGATCAAAGCGTTCTGGCAGGTTGAAGTCAAACTGAACCGTGGAACACTGCCATTCTCTGCCAATGGCATCGTTTATAGTGATATCTATCTTGGGACCGTAAAAGGCACCTTCTCCTTCTTCAATACTGTATTCAAGCCCCAAAGCTTCAACGGCCTTTATCAGAGATCCGGTGGCAACTTCCCACATCTCATCGGTTCCAATAGCTTTTTCCGGCTTGGTTGAAATGTATATATTGAGATCCTTAAAGCCGAAATCACCCAACATCTCTATGGCAAACTGGACAGTGTTTTTAATCTCATCCTCAACCTGATCCTCTCGGCAGAATATGTGGGCATCGTCTTGGGTGAAGCCCCTTACCCTTAACAGCCCATGAAGCACTCCCGATTTCTCGTATCTGTAGACTGTACCAAGCTCAGCAAGCCTTATGGGAAGATCTCTGTAACTCCTCAGCTCGCTTTTGTACACATGGATGTGAAAAGGACAGTTCATGGGTTTAACATAGTAACTGACATTTTCTATCTTCATCTCAGGGAACATGTTCTCTTTGTAAAAGCTAAGATGACCACTTGTTTCCCACAGTTGAGCCTTCCCAACATGAGGTGTGTAAATAAGCTTGTAGCCAGCTTTTTCATGCTTTTCCTTCCAGTAATCTTCTATTACACGCCGGACAGTGGCTCCCTTGGGAAGCCAGATGACAAGACCAGGTCCCACTTCTTCTTCTATGAGGAAAAGCTTAAGCTCTTTGCCAAGCTTTCTGTGATCCCTTTTTTTCGCCTCCTCCAAAAAGTTCAGATAACTTCTTAGCTGCTTAGATGTGGGGAAGGAAACTCCATAGATCCTCTGCAGCATTTTGTTGCGCTCGTCTCCCCTCCAGTAGGCACCAGCCACACTGGTCAGTTTGAATGCCTTTACATAACCGGTGGACGGTATATGAGGACCTCTGCACAGATCCACAAAATCCCCGGTCTTGTAAAGGGAAACGGTGTCGTCCTCTATTTCATCCAGTATTTCTAATTTGTATGTTTCACCCAAATCTTTAAAGAGTCTGTAGGCTTCTTCTTTGGATAGCTCCATACGTTCAAAGGAATGGTCTTCCTCAACGATTCTGGCCATCTCTTCTTCTATCTTTTCCAAATCTTCAGGCGTGAAGGAACGCTCAAAATCAAAATCGTAGTAGAAACCGGTTTCAATGGGTGGACCTATGGTTACCTTAACCGATGGGAAGATTCTCTTCACCGCCGCCGCCATTATATGGGCCGAACTGTGCCAGAACACCTCTCTGCCTTCTTTTGAGTCAAAGGTTACAGGCTCTACAAATGCATCAGCATCAAGCGGATAGGAAAGATCAACAAGAACGCCATTCACCTTAGCCGCCAGTGCATCTTTAAGAAGCGTTGGATTTAGAGCTTCTATGGTCTCCCTTACTGTTATCCCCGAATTGAAGGATCCCTCTTCCCCTGATGATAGTTTAACCCTTACCATTGAAACACCCTCCAGATCTTATGACGCAAGGAACTTACCATAGGCGGGAAAGGCAGACAAGCTGAGATAGCAAAAAATAAATGGTAGGGACGGGCGGATTTGAACCGCCGACCCCTTGCGCGTCAAGCAAGTGCTCTCCCCCTGAGCTACGTCCCTACCCACTTCCGAGTATGTAATTATACATCACCTTTGTTTTTGTCAACCAGCCTACCGAAAAAGAGGCTTGCCTCAAAAAGGAGTATCAAAGGCAGAGACATCATCACCTGAGACAGAACATCAGGAGGGGTAAGCACCGCTCCAAGAACAAAGCTCACAACCCATATATGCCTTCTGTATCTCGAAAGAGCCTCTACAGAGGTTACACCAGTGGCTATAAGGAAAATAACAATAATGGGGGTTTGAAAGACCACACCGAAAGCTATCATAAGCTTGAAAAGGAAGGAGAAATACTTTCCCACGGTGAACATAGGCTCAAACCAGTTGTAGGAAAACTTCAGCAGAAACTTAAAAGCCAAAGGCACTATCAGAAAGTAGGCAAAAGCTACCCCACCGGCAAAAAGAAACGTTGAAACCAGTATCAGACCCAAGAATATCTTCTTCTCATGGGGGTATAACCCTGGAGCAACGAACTTCCAGATCTGATAGGCTATGAAGGGAAAGGCAAGTATAACGCCAGAGCCTATGGCCACTTTGATATTGACGATAAAAGCCTCCGGAGGCGAGATAAACACCAGTTTTCCTCCGTAAGGCTTCCTCAAAAAGTCAATTATTTTGGGAGCAAAAAAAAAGCAGACTACAGCAGCAGGGATAATGCTCAGAACCGAATATATCAACCTCTTTCTCAGCTCCTCCAGATGG
>WGAU01000043.1 GCA_015494645.1 Aquificota bacterium | reverse complement strand
AGTCCGTCCATCACAGTACTAAACTTTCTATCAACCACACTATCAAGAAAATTTTCGTAAGTCACCTCATTGCCAGAAGATACCAGTACTTTGAGAGTTTTACACAGTATTTGAGTAGCTTCCACAGCTCTGATCGCCTTAGCATTTAATCTATACCCCATCTTATTGTAAAACTCTAAAGCTACCCTCCTGTAATCCTCATTATCATAAGAAGGCTTAATAAAAGTCAGTATCTTTGCACCCTCCCCAAACTTTCCAGACCACTTTATATAGTCAGGAGTCTGATTCCAGATAGTACCCACTATCTCCCCCTCATAACCAAGCAATCTTAAAGCCTGTGTTATAAATGCACTCTCTCTACTTCTTGCAAGAAGCAAAACAACATCAGAAGAAAACCCTAAAGCTTCCCTCGAAATACTATAAGGATCAAAACGAGATCCAGAATTGAACATATAGGCTTTGAGAGAGATTTTTTTGGACAGAGATAACTTTTTCAACTGAAGGTATATATCCATGGTAAAATCAGGATTTATCATATCTACAACAACAAAGATCCTATTAAACCCTTTAATCTCCATCCATCTGAGAAGAGCTTTAGCAAACACTCTATTATCTACGCATGTTCTTATAAAACTGTCTTTTCTGCCAGAAAGCTTAGTAGTGGCAGTGTAAGGAGAAACGAAAACTATTTTTTTCCTCGTTCGCTCCACATAATTAAGCGCCACCACAGAAGAATGACTGGTCACTGGACCTACAACCAACCAAACACCTTGAGAATAAAGCTTGTCCAAAGCACTCTTCAGCTTATCATCACTCCCTCCGTAATCTGCAACCACAGGCAATAGGTTAAATTCACACCCCAGTCTCTTCATCCTGTCTATCTGAAAAATTACTCCATCTCTTATGTAGCTCTGCGCCTTTCCTCCTGCGCCGGAAAGGTTCACAAGAACTCCCACTCTAAACGGAGGCTTCCTCAAAAACAGGAAATAAACAACAAAGAAAAGCACACCGGCAGTACACACCAACCAGAAAGCTAACTTCCTATTGTTCCTTCCCATTTGCTTTTAGCATACAACAACAGTTCAACAAAAGTAAACCCCCATTAATTAGGCCTACAGAAAGAATATTGACTGGTAGCCACTTTGAATGTATTCTGCACTGCCAGTAAAGTGCGGGGAGGAAGAGATGGCCAGAAGGTGCGAGATATGTGGCAAGCAAACCATCTTCGGACACAGGATAAGCCATGCCCACAACGTCAGCAGCAGGAAGTTTTATCCCAACATCCAGAAGGTAAAGGTGCGTTTGCCCAACGGGCAGGTGAAGCGCATCAAGGTGTGCACCAAGTGCCTCAAAGCCGGCAAGGTGGAGAAGGTGGTTTAATACTCCTTCTCCACCTATTTCCTTATCCTTTCCGCTTTAATAACCCCTTCAACTGAATTTATTTTTGCCAACAGATTTTCAACCTGTTCCTTGCTTTTGACGCTCACAACAAAGTTTAAGAAGGCCCTTTTATCCACCGTGGTGCTTATGTTGGCAGATTCTATGTTTATCCCATCCTTTGAGATGATGCTTGTAATCTCAGCTAAAAGACCGGGCTTGTCGTAGGCCTCTATGCGTATCTTGGCTGGAAGGGTAGTCCTGCCTATGTCTATCCATTCCACCTCAACCCTTCTTTCAGGATCAAAATCAAGCTTGGTGAGATTGGAACAGTCAACGGAGTGAACAGTGATACCCCTTCCTTTGGTTATGTAACCAACTATATCATCCCCCGGCAGAGGATTGCAACACTTGGCAAATCTAACGAGGACATCGCACATACCATCCACAGAAACCCTGATCCCCGTAGGCTTCTTGGAAGGTACATCTTGCTTCTTCTCAACAGCCTTGGATTTAGCAGAAGGGAAAAGCTTGGAATAAACAGTCTTGGCATGGACCTTGCCCATACCCACCGCCACCAGAAGGTCGGTGGCACTCTTGTAACCTAACTGGGGAGCCACCTCGTCAATTTTGCCCTCTTCCAAAAGCCTGCCAAAGTTTTTATCGTACTTTCTAAACTCTTTGATGCAGAGCTCTTTGCCCATTTCAAAGGCTCTTTCCCTCTCCTGTGCCCTGAGCCACGCCAATATTTTGGTTCTTGCCCTTGTAGTCTTGACTATCTTAAGCCAGTCTCTGCTGGGTCTCTGGTTGGGGGAGGTGATGATCTCTACCTTCTCTCCTGTCTTAAGTTCGTAGTCCAACGATACCAATCTGCCATCCACCTTGGCTCCTATACAGTGGTGCCCCACCTCGGTGTGTATGGCATAGGCAAAGTCCAACGGCGTTGCTCCTTTGGGAAAGGCCTTTACCTCGCCTTTCGGCGTAAACACATAGACCTTTTCAGGAAACAGATCCGTCTTGAGATTGTATATGAAGTCCTTGTGATCCCCAACATCCTTCTGCCAGTCAAGAAACCTGCGAATCCAAGAGAATATTTGTTCCTCTTCCTTATCTACCTTCCCCCCCTCTTTATACTTCCAGTGGGCTGCTATTCCCTCCTCAGCAACTCTGTGCATCTCCCACGTTCTTATCTGAAATTCCACCTTCTCACCATCGGGACCTATCACGGTG
Source organism: Aquificota bacterium (assembly GCA_015494645.1). GTDB lineage: Bacteria > Thermosulfidibacterota > Thermosulfidibacteria > Thermosulfidibacterales > Thermosulfidibacteraceae > Thermosulfidibacter. The sequence continues at coordinate 5,021 of WGAU01000043.1, read as the reverse complement.
GTGTGGAGGGACTGATACATGTTAGGCTTGGGCATAGCTATATAGTCCTTGAACCTTCCAGGGATGTAGGGCCAATTTGAGTGGATAACCCCCAAAACGGTGTAGCACTCATCCACTGTGTCTACTATTATGCGCAAGGCTATGAGATCGTAAAGCTCCTCAAAACTCAAGTTATTCTCAAGCATCTTCTTGTATATGCTGTAGAAGTGCTTGGGTCTTCCCTCTATATGAGCCTTTATGCCCTTTTCTTCAAGCTTTTGGCGAACGATGGATATCATACGCTGGATATACTCCTCCCGCTCCTCCCTGCTCTTTGCTACCCTTTCCTCAATGTATTTGTACATCTCCGGATTGAGTTCTTTAAAAGCCAAATCCTCCAGCTCCCATTTGATCCTGGCAAGCCCCAATCTATGTGCAAGTGGAGCGTATATGTCCAAGGTCTCCTGAGCTATCCTCTTTCTCTTTTCGGGGTTGCTTATGTATTTGAGGGTGCGCATGTTGTGGAGCCTGTCTGCAAGCTTGATGATAATCACCCTCAGATCCTTTGCCATTGCAAGAAGCATCTTTCTTATGGTCTCTGCCTGTCTCTGAAGTTGGGTTCTTGCTTCTATTTTGCTTATCTTGGAGACGCTCTCCACCAAAAAGGCAATCTCCTCGCCAAACTCCCGTTCAAGTTCCTTTCTGGTTACGTTTGTGTCCTCAAGGACATCGTGAAGCAAAGCAGCGGCTATGGTAATGTGATCCATCCTCATGTTGGCCAGTATGGAGGCAACCTCAACGGGATGCACTATGTAAGGATCACCAGAGTGGCGCTTCTGACCGTCATGGGCCTGAAGGGCCATTTCATAAGCCTTGTCAACTACAGATACATCCGCTTCTGGATGATGGGATAGTATCTGTTCCTTTATCTTATCAATCCTGTCCTGATAGGCAACTGTTGCCATTTCAGAGAACCTTCTCAAGTTCCTCGGCAAACTCTGTAGCCTTCAGTTTCAGGCTCACATCACATAGGGAGGTCAACGGAGTAGACTCAGGATTCACCTCCACCAGAAACGCCCCTTGGTTTTTGGCCATCACAGGTAGACTTGCCGCAGGCTGAACAACGGCTGAGGTTCCAATTACCAGCATAATTTCACAGGTTTCACTGTGATGAATCGCATCGTTCAAAGCATCGGTGGGAAGAGCCTCACCGAACCATACCACATCGGGCCTCAACAGAGAACCACACTGGGGACACTTGGGAGGGATCTCCTTCAGCGGCACCTCCATGTTTTCTCTTCTAAAAGAGCAGGAAACACACCTCTCGCGCCATATATTACCGTGCAGCTCTATAATCCTTTTTGAACCTGCAAGTCTATGCAAACCATCGATGTTCTGGGTTATAAGCCAAAAATGAGACACAATCTGCTCAAGCTTGGCAACGATGTAATGACCCTTGTTGGGCTTTTTGTCATGCATCAGTCCCCTTCTCCACGCATACCACTCCCACACAAGCTTAGGATTCCTCTCAAAGGCCCAAGGAGTAGCAAGTTCTTCTGGTTTGAACCTCTTCCACAATCCATCCGCCCCTCTGAAGGTGGGAATACCTGACTCTTTGGATATACCAGCTCCTGTAAGGACCACTGCTTTCCGCGCATTTTTTATTTTATCTGCAATCTCTCTAAAAATGCTCGTATCCCCCATGTTGGAGCCTCTCTATCCGCTGGTTTCTTATAAGATACACCCCATCACCCTTACAGGCAAAGCCTATTTCGCAAACGGGAACCCCCAAACGCTCAGCTTCCTCCAATACAAAATCCCTTTTTTTCGGTGGCACTGTGAAAAGAAGCTCGTAGTCCTCACCACCGAAAAGTTTGTAGTAATCTTCATCCTTTTTTATATAGCGATGATGAGCCTCCTTCAAACCTAAGGGGGGGAGGTGTGAATAGAGTATCTTCAAACAAACACCGCTCGCCTTAGCTAATCTCTCCGCATCTTTAGCAAGCCCATCGCTTATATCAATCATGGAAGAGACAACACCAGCGGCAGAAAGGCTCCTTGCCAGTTCAGCTCTCAACACGGGACTCACATGCCTCTCTATAAAGGGAGCAAACAAATCTTCAGGATAGCCCTCCAGTAGCGCCTCAAGCCCCACAGAGGATACGCCGGGAATTCCGGTCACAAACAGTATATCCCCAAATTCAGCGCCACTTCTCAAAACAGGCCTTTCACACTCACCAAAGACCGTTATGGACACCACAAGCTTTTCGCTTCTACAGGTGTCTCCCCCCACCACAGTACATCCGTACCGCTTAGCCCCATCACTTACCCCTCTGAACAACTCTTCTACCTGCTCTATGGAAAGATCCGGTGGCATCCCCACAGAAAAAAGCATAAACAGAGGATCCCCTCCCATGGCCACAACATCGCTTATATTGGCAAGGACAGCCTTCAAACCTACCTGATAGAATGTAAAAGGACCAAGGATAAAGTGCACCTCATCAACAAGCATATCCGAGGAAGCTACCAGATTATTTCCATGCACATCCAGCACGCAGCAATCGTCTCCAATTCCTACCTTCACACAAGAAGCGCCCCCAAAGATGCTTTTTGCAAGCTCAATCACATCATCTTCGCTGAAGCGCTTCACCTCACAAGCTCCAGAGGCATGTTGGTAATAAGGAGGGTCCCATCGGGAAGTCTCACAACCCTTATTTTAGAGGTTCCTGTCGCAGTCCTGTAATCTTTCTTAATATTAGTCACAAACTGCCTCGTCTCCCCATACGGCGGCACTCCTTTATGGCGTTCCACCGCTTTTGGCCCGGCGTTGTAAGCGGCAAGAGCAAGATCCACATTCCCGTTGAATCTGTCCAGAAGCATCTTTAAGTAGGCCACTCCGCCTTTTATGTTCTCCTCAAGATCCCATGGATCTACCCCCAAAGCCTTGGCAGTTTCAGGCATCAGTTGCATCACACCAACAGCGCCCTTGGGAGAAACAGCAAAAGGATCTAAATCGGATTCCTTTTTAGCCACCTGTAGGGCAAGTTCAGGATCAACTCCAAAAGCCCCTGCGTACTTCCTTATAAGGTTCTCTATGTATCCCTTGTCCACAGAGTAGCAAAGCTGTTTCCCTCTCACCGCCTTGCACCGCACCTGAGCGGGAAGGCTACTCAGCAAAGAGAGCATCAACAAAGCGCTCAGCATCAAACTCCTGGAGATCGTCAACTTTTTCCCCCACACCTATAAACTTTATGGGAATGCCAAACTTCTTGGCTATGGCCACTATGATGCCTCCCTTGGCCGTTCCATCAAGCTTTGTAAGAACTATACCGGTTATGGGAATGGCTTCAGAAAACAGCCTTGCCTGAGAAAGAGCATTCTGCCCGACTACCGCATCAAGCACCAAAAGGGTTTCATGGGGAGCACCGGGCACCTCCTTGGAAGCTACCCTTGCCATCTTTTTAAGCTCTTCCATGAGATTGACCTTGGTATGCAACCTGCCCGCGGTGTCAATTATTACTACATCAACTCCCCTTGCCTTGGCTGACATGACAGCATCGTAAACCACCCCGGATGGATCGGCACCGGGCTTCTGCTTGATCACTGGTATTCCCACTCTGTGGCCCCACGTTTCAAGTTGCTCAATGGCAGCAGCCCTGAAGGTATCTCCTGCAGCAAAAATTACGCTGTAACCCTTGCTTTTCAAAAGGTATCCCAACTTGGCTATGGTGGTGGTTTTACCTGTGCCGTTGACCCCCACCACCATAATCACCGTTGGCTTGGCATCCAAACGCAATTGCCCCTCAGCCGATTTCAGTATCCTTAAAATCTCCTCCTCAAGGGCCTTTATCAACCCAGGACCTGTTTTAACATCGCCAATTTCTATGCGTTTTTTAAGCCTACCAATAATCTCTTCCGTAGCCTCCACACCCACATCCGCCGCAAGCAGAATCTCTTCCAGCTCCTCCAAGCTCACATCCCTAACCTGTCTTTTATCCTCTATAAGCTCCTCCAATCTGCCAATTATAGAGTCCTTGCTCTTCTTAAGTCCCTCCTTAAGTCTTTTAAAGAAGGAATCTTCATTGAGTATGTTCTCGCAGATCTCCTTTATCTCCTCGCTCTGCGTGCTTTTCTTTATCTCCTTGATGAGGGACTTGGCTTTACGGCGAAGATCACCTTCAAGTAGAGAAGCCAGTATCTTTAAAGAACGAGCTTCCTCGCCAAGCTTCATATACCCTTCTGCCAAGGACAGCCTCAACTCCAAAGGTAACCTACCACTAACCTCAAGAGGAGAAAGCACACTCACAAGTTCCTTCCACATCCCGTTTTCTCTATAGTAACGAGCTATGATCTCCAAAGCCCACTCTTTAAGCCTACCTGTTACTGCGGGAAGGGCCTCTTTAGCCAAAGAAAAGGCGCTTTCAAGGTCTTCCGATTGAACAACTTTTGCCCTTAGTACATCAGCCTCGGGAGACAAGACACCACCCAAGAGCTTCAAAGCATCCTTGCCTTTACCCTTCTCCACCAACGAAAAAGCCACTTTTATTTTGAGCTTGGAATCATCTATACTCTGAACCAGCTTCAAAGCACCTTTCACATCTTTCGCCTCTAAGTAACACTCCACAGCCTCCGACAGCTCGCCCATATCTTCGTAAAGTTTAGCAGCTTTGGAAAAGTCTCCCTGCTTCACACAAAGTAGAGCCAACCGCCTCTTCGCCTCTTCCAGTCCCTCCTTGGCGGCTTTTTCCAAAAAGTCCTTGGCCAAGTTGGAAATTCCTTTAGAGTCGTAAGCCCAACCAAGAAAAAGCCAGATATGAGGATCCTTTACCTTTTCCACCTGATTCAAAAAGTAAAGAGCACTATCAGCATCACCCCTTTCCAAAAGCTTGGGAACCAAGATCTTGCAAACTTCTGCCTTGAAAAGCTGAGAAGGAAGATTTTTAAAAGACTGCTTAAGATCCTCATCCACATCAGTCTGAAATACTTTCTCCCAAAACTTACCAAACTCACCCTCCAAAGAGACAAGAGCACCTGCATCCTGT
>WGAU01000042.1 GCA_015494645.1 Aquificota bacterium | reverse complement strand
ACTTGAGCCTCATCCAACTTAGTAAGAACAATACCATCTGGATCTTTAATAGAGAAGGATCTAATGATGTTGAGCGCCTCGGTAAATCTGCAACCGTAGGGAATCACCAAAAGAAGTTGATAGTCCTTCAGCTTTCCCACAAACTCCTTCATTTCCTCAAGTCTGACGCTGTCTTTGGGAGATCTGCCGGCTGTATCCACCAAAATCACCCTATCGTCCAAAAGATTCACAATCCTGCTGAACTCTTCAGGCGTGTTGGCGGTGAAAAAGTCTATGTCAAGTATGTCTGCGTAGATCTTAAGCTGATCCAAAGCTCCAACCCTAAAGGTATCTATACTAACTATCCCAACCTCCTTTCCCTCATACAACTTCATGATGGAAGCCACCTTCGCTAAGGTGGTTGTCTTACCTACTCCGGTAGGTCCCGAAAAGATTACAGGCACCCCTTCTTTTGGAGAAAAAGCGCCTGTTCTCAACATCCCCTGAAGAACCTCCTCGCACACAGCCTGAGGGGAAAGAAGCTCCTCCTCAGAGATCCTCTTCATAACGAATCCCAACACCTTTTCCTCAAGTTCCATCTCCTTTAAACGGTTGTATATGGGAAGGGTTTCCTCATCCAAAGAAGATGTAGCCACCACTTTCCCCTCTATTAAACCCTTCAAGGCGGCTATTTCCCGCTTCAGCTCCTCTATCTCGCTGTGCCTTTTGCTCTGGCTTAAAATAAATTTCTTCAGCTCCTCCATCTCTACAAGAATCCTGTCTATGCCGTACTGGGGAACCTCATGTTTGGAAGATACAGGAGCTGGCTCCACAGGCCTATCCTTAACCGCCTCTATAAGATCTATTTTTTCCCTTGGCTCCTCATCTATGGCAAGATCACTTGCTGCCAGCACCTCAAAGCCACCGGAAACCTTTTTGGTGGATAGTATCACCGCATCCTCACCCATTTCCTCTTTTATTTTCAACATCACTTCTTTCAGATCTTTGCCCCTGTACTTTTTAAGCTTCACTTAATAACCCCCACCACCTGAACCTTCACATCGGAGGGGATCTCAAGATTGGAAAGCACCGGAACCCTTGGCAAAACGCGCTCTATAAACTTCCTAAAGGCAGGCCTTAGTTCGTAAGAAACCACTATGGCAGGCTGAAGCCCCTGCTGAAGGGCCGGTTCAAGGGCTTGGGTAATCTTTGTACCAAGCTCTTGCATCTTTTCCTGAGACAGCATTAGGAAAGACCCTTTATCGGTCTTTTGAAGGCTCTCCAAAAGCTCCTTTTCCAGTTTGGGATCAATAGTAACAATAGGAAGAACCTCTGAAGCTCCCATAATCTGCTTGACGATCTGTCTTCCCAAAGCTTGACGCACAAACTCTGTTATAAGCTCTGGATCCTCTACCCTGCCGGCATACTCTGCAACCGTCTCCAGTATCTTCTTTAAATTCCTTATAGAAACCCCTTCTCTCAAAAGGTTCTGAAGAACCTTCTGTAAAAGGGCATGGGGAACAACATTGGGAACGAGATCCTCAACCAGCTTGGGATAATTCTTGGCTAAAGCGTCAAGCAAATCGTTCAGCTCGTCTCTTCCAAGAAGCTCATGGGCATGGCTCTTTATAATTTCGGAAAGATGGGTGATAATCACCGTCCCGGCATCCACAACGGCGTGTCCCTCCACAACCGCCTTCTCTTTATTCTCCTCGCTTACCCAAACGGCAGGAATGCCAAAAGCAGGCTCTTTGGTGGGTATCCCCTCAATATCCAATTCTTTACCGGCCGAAGGGATAACCAAGTACATATCCACATAAACCTCACCTTCGGCAACTTCCGTCCCGTAAAGGAGTATCCTGTACTTGTTAGGCTCCAACGCAAGGTTGTCCCTCACCCTCACAGGAGGCACTATGAAACCATACTCCTGCGCTATCTGTCTCCTCATTGCCCTTATACGACTGATAAGATCTCCCTTCTCCACAAGGGGAATAAGATTGTATCCCAGCTCCAGCTCTATAGGATCTATCTGCAGAGAGGTCTTGATTCTCTCAATATCCGATTCAGGGGTCTCCTCCTCTTCTTCCCTCTTCTCAACCTCTTCAACTTCAGGCTTTCTTACCCCAAGATAGCCCATCAATGCTAAAAGAGCGGACAAAACAAAAAAAGGAACAAAGGGAAATCCCGGAACGAAACCGGCAAAAAAGAGGATACCTGAAGCCAAAAAGAGAGCTCTGGGGTATGAGGTAAGCTGATTGAGCAGATCCTTTCCCATGTTGGACTCAGACGCCGCCCTTGAAACCAAAATACCCGCCGCTGTGGATATGATAAGGGCAGGAATCTGACTCACCAAACCGTCTCCTATAGTGAGTATCGTATAGGTTTTGGCCGCCTCAGCCAAAGGCATACCGTGCTGCAAAACGCCTATTACCAAACCACCAATGATGTTTATGCAGGTTATGATCAAACCAGCTATGGCGTCTCCCCTAACAAACTTAGAAGCTCCGTCCATAGCTCCGTAGAAATCGGCTTCTCTCTGTATCTCCTCCCTTCTCCTTCTTGCCTCAGCCTCGTCTATAAGCCCGGCGTTCAGATCAGCATCTATGGCCATCTGCTTACCGGGCATGGCATCCAAGGTGAATCTCGCCGCTACCTCGGCAATTCTCTGGGCACCCTTGGTAATAACCACGAAGTTGATGATCACGAGAATTAAGAATATGACAAAGCCTACAACATAATTGCCACCAACCACAAACTGCCCAAAGGCCTCTATGATATGCCCAGCGGCCGCAGTTCCTTTGTTGCCGTAAAGTAGAATCCTACGGGTACTGGCCACGTTCAGGGAAAGGCGAAACAGAGTGAGCATCAAAAGAAGGGACGGAAAAGCAGAAAACTCCAATGGTCTCCTCATGTAAACGGTAGCGAGCAACACAAGTATAGAAACGCTTATGCTCACAGCAATAAGAATATCAAGAAGCCATGCAGGAAGGGGAATGACCATTACGGTAAGGATAAGAACTATAGCAAAAGCTACACCAAATTCAGAAAAAAGCTCGGATCTTTTAAAGGCCAACTCTCTCATCAGGCAGCCTTACCTTTTTGCTTATAAACATAGGCAAGAACCTCAGCCACCGCCTTGTAAAGGGCCTCCGGAATTTCCTCACCCACCTCCACCATCTTGTATAGCATCCTTGCCAGAGATCTATTTTCCACTATAGGAACACCGTGCTTTCTCGCTATTTCCCTTATTCTTTTGGCAATCTCACCGGCTCCCTTGGCAACTACCATGGGAGCTTCCATCCTATCAGCATCATACTTTAAGGCAACAGCAATCTCAACGGGATTGGTTATCACAACATCCGCCTTGGGAACCTCCTGCATCATGCGTTTACGGGCAAGCTCCCTTTGAATGCTTCTTATCTTTGACTTTACCTGGGGATCTCCCTCCTGCTGCTTCATCTCTTCCTTAACCTCTTGCTTTGTCATTTTGAGGCTCTCCTCATGCTCCCATCTCTGGTAAAAGTAGTCAAGAAGGGCAAGAAAGAGCAAAACAAGCCCTATTTTCATAACAACCTTTGCGGCAAGCTTAAGAAAATGCACAAAGATAACCTGAGGCTCATATCCAAAGACCTGATTCGCCCTCAAGGCTTCTTCCTTCAGAATAGGGTAAACCACCCAGAATACGATAACCACCTTTATGGCCGCCTTAAGAAGCTCAACAAAGATCCTTTTAGAAAAAAGGTTCTTTATACCATTTACAGGATTGAGTTTATCAAATTTGGGTGACAGAACCTCCAAGGTGAACAAAAAACCGAACTGCACCACATAACTGAAGATAGACACCGCCACAAGCAGAATAAAAAAGGGCAACAGGAACTTAGAAAGCAGGTAGAGAACTGTCAGGAAAGAGCCTTCCAAAACCTCTTTAGAATAGGAATTTCCCAAAAAGTATTTAAACATAGAGTTGAAAGCATCAAAATAATAATCCTTAGCAAGGTAGAAAAACATCAACGCGGCAAGAAGCATAAGGGTTGAGGGCAGCTCCTTAGTTCTTGCCACTTGCCCTCTCTTTCTTGCCTCAGCCCTTCGCCGCGGCGTTGCTTCTTCCGTTCTGTCTTCAGCACCCATTCAGCAAATCACCTGACAAAAAGCTTGATAATATCGTACATATGGCCCTTCATAAGGGTAAACTCTTTACCGAAGAGCCATATCATCCCCCTTAAAGAAAAGGCCAGTATGAAAAGACCAACAAAAATCTGCACAGGGAAACCAACCATAAATATGTTCATCTGAGGAACCACACGGGCAACCACAGCCATGACCAGTTGAATGAGGAAAAGAACCACAAATATGGGAGCATTTATCTTTATAGCTATAATAAAAATCCTGGCTCCCACTTCAGCGGCAAACACCGTCCAGCTTTTTCCAATAGACAAAGCTCCCAAAGGAACCACCTTTAAAGAATCCAGAAAAGCCGACATAAACCAGAGATGTCCACCTATACTCAGAAACACCAAAGTCGCCACTATGTTTTCAAAGTGAGAGATCAAAGGCACAGCTGTTTCAGCCTGAGGATCCATAACGTTAACTATAGCCATGCCCATCATATACCCAACATACTGTCCCCCAAGCTGGATTCCCTCAAACACCAATCTGGCCACAAAACCCACAGCCGCTCCAAAGATGAGCTCTCTCAAGACAACAAGCACCAAAAGCCCAATCCCTTCGGGGATCTCCACCTGACCCCTATAGGGCATGGCAGCCACGGCCAAAAACACTGAAAGAGCTATCTTTGCAGGAATAGGCACAGTCCTACTTCCCACCACAGGTGAGAAAAAGACTATAAAAGACGCCCTCAATAGGAGAATCAAGAAAGCATAAAACTCAGTAAGATTTATAGTCATCGCAAGTAGTTAGGGATATTCGTATAAAGCTGAACAGTAAAATCCACAAGGATTCTTATCATCCAGGGGCCCAAAAATATGAGAACCGCAACAGCAACAAGAACCTTGGGAACAAAGGTCAAGGTCATCTCCTGCACTTGAGTTGCCGCCTGCAAAATGCTTATTAGAACTCCAACTATCATGGTAGCTATGAGAACAGGCGCTGCCAGCAGGAGAACCACTTTGACCGTAAGCACCCCTATTTCCACAACCGTCGCTGAACTCATATCCTAAAGCTCCTCACTAAGGAGACCACCACAAGATCCCAACCATTTACTAACACAAAAAGTAGCAGCTTGAAAGGAAGGGATATCATAACCGGAGGAAGCATTATCATTCCCATGGACAGAAGGATGCTTGAAATCACCATGTCTATGATCAAGAAGGGAATGTATATGACAAATCCTATCTCAAAGGCTGTCTGCAACTCGCTTGTAATGAAAGCAGGTATCAACACATGGGTGGGAACATCATTTTTGTTTTTGGGAGTTATTCCAGCAAGCCTGCAAAAAACCCCAACATCCCTCTCCCTCACATGTCTGAACATAAACTCCCTTACAGGATTCAAGGCCTTCTGATACGCCTCCTCAAACCTCAGTCTGCCATCAAGGTAAGGAGATACGGCGTTGTTGTAAACATCGCTCCAAGTGGGGGCCATTATAAAGAAGGTAAGAAATAGAGAAAGACCAATGAGAACCTGATTGGGGGGCATCTGCTGCGTACCCAAAGCCGAGCGGAGAAGAGAAAGAACCACCACTATCCTCGTAAAAGATGTAACCATAATAAGGATGGAAGGCGCTAAGGTAATAATGGTTATTAGAAGAATTATCTCTAAGGTTACGGCCACGTCCCTTGGACTTTTGGCCGTATCAACCCCAATGGTAACTTTGGGAACAAGAACCTCCTGAGCCAAAGCCACACCGGCAAACAGCAACAAGAAAACAACGAGGAGGTTAAAGGTTCTCTTCCAAGACCTTCTCAAAGGTCTCCTCTTGAAGATCCTTTTCCTGAAGCTCAGATATGAGATTTACACTGCCCTCTGCAAGTCCCACAAGAAAGTATCTTCCCCCGACCTTGACCACAGCAAAGCCCCACTTGCCCATAACAGGAGTAATTTCAAGAACCTCAACCTTTCTTTTCTTAAACGGCACCTGACCAGATCTAACTTTCCTAAAAATATACGCAAACACACCTACAACTACGAGAACTGTGACAAGAGCCAAAATAATCCTAAGAGAGTATCCCCACAGGGAGGGCACCTCTATATTAGGAACCTTCTTTGTTGCCTTCTCCGCAGCCTCCGCCACAGACAGAAAAAGCAAAAGCTATTCACCCTCCGGTGGCAAAACTTCTGTAATCCTCACACCAAACTTCTCATCCATCACCAAAACTTCACACTTGGCAAACTTTGCCCCGTTCATATACAAATCCAAGGCTTCACCAGTGGACCTGTTAAGCTCCACAATAGCTCCAGGAGAAAGGGTCAGTATATCTCTAACAGTACAGGTAGTCTCACCCAAAATCACCTCAAACTCAAGCTCCACATCGTCAAGATAATCTAAAGGCAGCTCCTTGTGAGACTCCTGCTCCTCAGATGCGGGAAGCTCCTTGTACTCCCAAACTTTCTCACTCATTGAGCCACAAACTCCGTAAAGTATATGTCCACCACTTTACCAGTAGTAAGTATTATATTGATCCTCGCCATTATCTCCCTTTTTAGGGCAAGCTTACCCGCAGGAGTGGCCACATCTTTATAGTACTTGTTTGAAATCACCGTTATTATAGCATCCCTTATAACAGGGAGTTTCTTCTCTATCTCTTTTTGAACCTCCTTGTTTGAAAGGGCAAGGGTCATCTTAACTTTCAGATAACGCGATCCATCCTCATCCGCCAGATTAACTATGAAGGTATCCAAATCGTAGAAGAACTGGGGCACAGCCGTAGGGGCACCAGCCATTGGTGCAGGTGCAGGAGCAGGTGCAGGAGCTTGAGGCGTTGGAGCCTGCCCTTGAGGCTGTTGTTTTGGCTTCTTCTTAAAGAAGAAAAAGTAGGCAGCTCCACCACCGCCCATAAGCAGTATAAGAACCAGACCAAGTAGTATAAATAGCTTCCCCTTGCCTTTCTTCTTTGGTGCTTCCTCTACCCTCTCCTCATCGCCCATCTCCAATCCTCCTACTCAATCTCAACCTCCGGTCCAATCTTGGACTCGGATTCCCTATCCTTAACAAGTATAACTATATCAACTCTTCTGTTCCTCGCCCTGTGCTCAGGGGTATCATTGGGATAAAGGGGCTTGTAAGGACCATACCCTGCCACAGACATTTTCTTAGGATCAAGCCCCTTGCTTATGAAATATCTCAAAACGCTAATAGCCCTTGCCACAGAAAGTTCCCAATTTGATTTGTATTTTCCCCCAACCACAGGGGTATTATCAGTATGCCCCTCTATTCTTATAGGATATCCTAACTGTTTTATCAAAGGTACAAGCTCATCCAAAAGCTTCTTCCCCTCAGGCTTCAGCTGAGCATCTCCCGGATCAAACAATACTCCCCCAACCATAGAAATAACAATGCCTTCCTTAGTCTCCCTAACCTCAACCGGCCCTCTTTCTGTCTCTTTAGATTTTATGTAGCCCTCTCTATTTCTAAAGGCCTTTCCTTTACCGGGCTTTATTCTCCTATAAGCCCATCTCTTCACCCTCTCCATTACAAGCTTTTTGGGCGGTTCTATACCAACAGAAGGCATAATAAGCTCTTTACTCACCTCCGTTTTGAATCCACCCTCCAAAACACCAAGGGCACCCTGCAGAGATCCCAACGCCTCTTTGATCTTCTTCTGATCCAAAGAAGCCATAGAAAGAAGAAGAACGAAAAAGGTCAGAAGAAGACTCATAAGGTCAGAAAAAGTAGCCATCCAAGCAGGACAGCCACCTCCACCTTCATCACCCTTTTTATCTCTCTTTCCCATACCCCTTCCTTACTCAAAGACGCTCTTTCTCAGCTTGGGAGGAATATAGGCATGAAGCTTTTGCTCCAATATCCTTGGATTGTCCCCAGCCTGAATAGAAAGTATGCCCGCAAGAATAATATCCTTTACCAAAATCTCCTCAGCAGACCTAACCTTGAGCTTATTCGCAAACGGAGAGAAAATAACATTAGCCATAACTGCCCCGTAGAACGTAGTAATCAAAGCAACGGCCATGGCAGGACCAATAGTACTGGGATCATTCATGCTTCTGAGCATCTGAACAAGACCTATAAGTGTACCAATCATCCCGAAAGCAGGAGATAGAGTAGCCATAAAGTCCATCATGTCAGAACCTTTCTTGTGCCTTTCCTCAATAAAGGCTATCTCGGTCTCCAAAATATCTCTCATAACCTCAGGCTCAGTACCATCAACGGCAAGCTGTATAGCCTTTTTGAAGAAAGGATCAGTTATCTCCTCTATTTTTCCTTCCAGAGCAAGGATACCTTCCTTCCTGGCTATCTGTGCAAACTCAACAAGCTGAGTAATAACCGCAACCGGATCCTGTGGCTTGTAAAGAAAAGTGTTCTTTATTATACCCACAACCCCAAGAACATCCTTTAAAGGATAACTTGTGAACGTAGCCCCCAAGGTACCTCCCACAGTAATCATCATTGACGGGATATCTATAAAGGCACTTAAGGGACCACCCATCATAATGGCTACAAGCATTAGGGCAAAGCATACTACTATTCCAATTAGTGTTGCTATATCCATAGCTGACTATCCTAAACCCCGAGAATCTCTGAGCTTTCCTCCAATTGCTGCTTTATCCCCTCAGTTACTTCTCTCCATTTATCTTCGTCAATACTCAAAATTTCCAAAGCCCTATCAAAGAATTTAACTTCATATTTCGGATCAACCAAACTATAATCCCATGTGGAACAAAAGACATTGGCAAGCACCATCAAAGCAGACACAGGATTATCCGGTTCCTCATGATGAGAACCCACGGCGTTTACCACATCCACATGGAATCCCCACTTACTCAGTATCAAAGCTCCCACATAGGCATGATGCACTCCTAAAAGCTCCTTTTCAGCACTGTAAAAATCTCTCCTTCCCGATTTAACCTCCTCCACTACCTTGAGGTATTCATCGGGATAAAACTTCAAAAGGACCACCTTACCAAAATCGTGGAGAAGGCCAACGGTAAACATCTCCTCAGCATTCAGTTCAACACCTCCAACGCCCATCACAATGTTCCTTGAAACCACAGCAGAAGCAGCCGAATGCTTCCAGAACGCAGCCATAACCTCCTTTGACTCCGCAGACGAATACAGGCTTCTTATAGCAACCATTAAGGTAAGGCTCCTGATATTGGCAAGCCCTAAATAGTTTATAGCATGCTTAAGAGACGTTATAGGCATCCTCGGAGCATAAAGTGGAGAATTGGCGAGTTTCAAAATCTCTGCTGTAAGCACCTGATCAATGGATATATACTTCTCAAGCTCCGCAACAGACACATCTGGATCTTCCACCATTTTCATAACCTTAGCCGCTATGTGCGGCATAGTGGCAAAATCATCATCCTTCTCTATCCTTACCGTAAGTTCGTCTAAAGAGATCATAGGGGGCCCCCTACTTCAAATTTTTATGATGAATTAAACTACACTAAATACCCCTACCTTTTCAACGCTATAATGTCCTGAAGCATCTCATCTGAAGTTGTGATCACCCTCGCATTGGCCTGAAATCCCCTCTGGGTAACAATCATCTTTGTAAACTCCTCTGCAATATCAACATTAGACATCTCCAAGACTCCAGCTCTGACTTCTCCAAGACCAATTTCCCCAGATCTACCGAAAAAGGGAACACCAGAAGCGGGAGTCTGCATATAGAGGTTATCACCCATCCTCTTAAGACCTTGCTCGTTAGTAAACCCTGCAAGTGTTAAAGCGTATTTGGGACGTGTTTGTCCATTGGTATACACAGCCTGAATCACACCTCCATCGGTAACCTCCAGAGAAACAAGATCACCCTGAGGATACCCATTCTGTTCCACATAGTAGGTTTTTGATTCCCCTCCCATACTTGTAAACAATAACCTATCTCCCTCCCTTGTCTGAATGCCAACTGGACCACTGAACAATTCAGAATTCCACTCCTCAAGATGTATTCCAAGAGCAGCCCCATACTCATTTAATGTAGCAATTGTCATCCCCGTACTGCTGACTATTCCATCCCCATCTATGTCAACATTTAAGACAACTGGACAATTTTCCTCAGGACATATTGGTAGAATCTGAGGATTGGTGATGGTAGATATAGAAGTTATGCTATCAAAGGCACCGACCTGTCCCGTATTACCCTCATAATGAGCATAATAGTAATAGACTGTAGGATTTCCTTCGGCATCAAAAACCACCCTACCTGTAGCTCCATTAACCTGCAAAATCTGACCGTCAAGTTCAGTATAGAATAGCCACACATTCTTTTGTTTATTGGGATCATCAGTAGCAGAGGCACTAAAGAAGGATGCGTTATCGTCCCCGTCCTCTCCTTGTACCTTAACATACGTAATTTTCAGCTCATGCTCTCCACCAAATTTATCGTATATTTTGGTAACAACGACGTGTCTATCAGCATCTTTACCTTCAACTTCTAAATTTACCGGTGGTAAATCCATTTTACTTCCACTTGAGCCGTAATCTACAAAATTTAACTTGACACTCAATAGACTATCTCCACATTGCTTATCAATGATCTTTATCTTTCCATCCTGCCATGTAACCCTGTATTTTTCTTCATCATAGTTGTGATTGTATAACCAGCTTAAATGCAATCTAAGATGATCATAATAAGCTACGGGTGTTAATGTAAGATTAGCAGTAAAAGTCTTTCCTATATCATCAGGACCTATAATCATACCTACGAATTTATTAGGTTCTGAATCGGCATTCACAACAATAAAATATCCTTTTATATCGTCAATACTAGTACCCGCATTTAAATCAACTGTTTCACCAGCCGTTACGTTAGTATTTGTATTTAAAGTCAGACCTGTCGTAAGATCACTACGGCTATTCAGATAGAATTTCCCTGAAACCGCCTCTCCGTCGTGTCCGGTTCCTATGATCTCTATGTAATCACCAGTCGTAATCTCCTCTGCCATACAGCTATCAACAATAAACTGACTGGTAGCCATTGCCGTATTTACAGTTGCTGAAGCGCTGTTCCTGAAAGGTCCTATACTCCAAGTCTCATAAGTATAACCCGTAGCACTGGATGATAGATTAGCTTTCAACTTTAACATATCTGTTTGCTTCGGAGGCAACCTATCATTAGGGTCTATATAGATATCAGAAGATAAAGCTTCCCACTCCCCTGTCTGTTCATTGAATTTATAACCCTGCACCACATAACCATTTGGATCAACTAAATATCCATCTGAATTGAAAGAAAAATTACCTGCTCTTGTATAATAATAAGCATCTCCCTGCCTCACCACAAAGAAACCCTTCCCATTGATAGCAACATCTGTGGTTTTTCCTGTAGTCTCAAAAGCACCTTGAGTGAACATAGTATCTATTGAAGCCACCCTGACTCCCAATCCCACCTGAACAGGATTTCTCGCAGGTCTTGTAGCAGTAGGCGCAGTTGGAGCCACCAAAGTCTGGGAAAACAGCTCTTGAAAGTAAGCTCGCTGCTTCTTGTAACCAACAGTGTTAACATTGGCCAAATTATGACCTATGACATCCATTGCGGTCCTGTGAGACCCCAGACCCGTTATAGCCGTAAACATACTTCTCATCATGGCTCTATACCTCCCGCCTTATTTTTATTTAAAGGCTATCACAGACTCCAAAGGTTTGTTGTCACCGCTTTCCAAAACCAAAGAAAGCTCACCACCCTCTGTGGAAACCTCCATTACCCTATCCCATCCGTAAACTTGTACAGGGATAGTATTACCCTTCTCATCCAAAGCGCTAAATCTCACAGCGTAAACACCATCAGAAAGTTCCGTGGTCGGGTTAAAAACATGAATTCCCACATCCTGTTCTCCTAAAGATTCTTTAGCAACAAGTTTGCCATTTTCATCGTAAATCTCAGCAATCACCTCTGCTTTTTGATCAAGTTTATAGGAAACCGCTTCAAGCTTCCCGTCTTTTTTGATCATAAATGGAACCCCCTCTACCTTAACCTTTTTACCCACCAGAGAAGCACCTTGGAGAGCTTTATAAGTGTTCATAATCTTTTCAAAACCAGAGAAGAATTTATCCACTGAATGTGTAAACTGGGTGATCTGCTCTAACTGACTAAGCTGGGCCATCTGAGCGATCATGTCCCTGTCCTTCAAAGGATCAAGAGGATCCTGATGTGTCAGTTCAGTTATGAGAATTTTAAGGAAGTCGTCTTTTCCTAATATGTCTTTCTTTGCATACTGCGTATTCTCCGAAGGAGAAGCAGGATAAATTCCGGTAGCATCAACTTTTGTTATCATGATCAACACCTCCCACGCACTGCTACCTGGGAGGTTAGCAAAGAAGATGCCAGAAATTAGGCAAGAGCGTTCAAATGGGAATCCAAGAGCTGATCAGAAGAGGTTTCAGAAAGATTATCAGATGAAAAACTACCCTGCACTTCAGGAGAGGTAAACGAAGGCCTACTAAAAGCTTTCTGTTCCTGTCCATGGGATCCAAAAGATTGATTCCCAGACCCAGAAGAAAACATAAGATCAACATGATTAAAACCTGAATTATGCAGGTTATTCTTCAGATCAGCCATATCCCCAAACATGCGAACCGCATCATGATACTCAGCACCCTTCACATGAAAAACCACTCTTACTCCATGCTCTCCGTATACAGAAACCCTTATTTTCTTAAGAATATTATCATCGTCCAAAGATATAGTAGCGTGATGAATTCTATCACCAGTCTGGCTGGCTTGTTGCACGTCTACTTTAGAGACCACATCAGGCAAATTACTTTTTGAGCCTGAATCCTTAATATATATATCCGGCTCATACTTCAAGTGAAATAAATGTTCCTTACTAAATGAAATACTTTTTGTAGATACAGAATCACCAACATCACTCTCCTTGTGAAAGTCTTTCTTATGATTGCTTCTATTATCACCTTTTCCAAATTCAAAATTGCTCTGATAATCCTCTAATCTATAATCCGAAATCTTTTGACTTAAAATAACAGCATTTCCAACACTCTCTTTAGCACTAACATCCCGAATTGTTGCCTCATTCATATTATATAAAGGAGAAATATCACCTTTACGTACAACTTTATCTCCAGAAAATAATGACATAACTTTATGTGATAGTATTTGATCCTTGGTCTGTACCTTCACTTCACTTTCTTGGACTTCCAGCACATGTTCTTGCAGAGGATGTTCTTCAACAATCACAACTTCTCTATTAGTATCATCACTACCTATATGCGTGTTCACTTCTTCCTCAACATGAATTCCTTTTGCTACAATATCTGCAAG
>WGAU01000041.1 GCA_015494645.1 Aquificota bacterium | reverse complement strand
TTTTATCACTTTTTGTATTGGGATTCGCTACAGGATCTTTCGTTGCCTACAAAACCAACCTAATTAAGAAACCTGCAAAGCCTTTGGTGAAAAAGAAAAAAAGCAAGCCAAAGGTAATCAAACTTGCTGAATTCGAGGTTGAGACCTTAAGCAAAGTTGAAATAGAACTGCCAAGTAAGGATTTTGCCGATAAATTCCCAGAGTGCAGGGGTTCCTCCATCAAAGTTGTGGAAAAGGAGATAAAAATAACGAGGATCATAACAAAGTCTTTCAAAAGATTGATTAAAGCAAAACACTTTGCAAGGCATCTCAAAAAGGAAGCTCCATTTTTGGATCCCTGGGTGCTTAAAAGCAAAAGAGGCTACTTGGTAGTAGCAGGCTCATACATATCTGAAAAAAACATAGACAGCACAGTTGAGTTCCTTAAGAAGAAGGGGCTTCCCGTCAGAATAGAAAAAGTACCGTATAAGAAAATTCGCCGCTTTGTGCTTGAGTGCAATGTGCCGCAAAAAGATAAAGAGTTTGTAATACAAAGGGCACAAAAACTCAACCTGAAAGTCCGAGAACTTTAAGTATGGCATTTCTTGAACTTTGCTCAATTTTTAGGAAAGTAACGTTATAAACCGCCATGGAAGTGTTCCTTCTTTGCGAGAAAGATACCTTTCCTTATCAATTTTCTTTTTTATTCCAGCCAAATAGAACCCCACATCCCTGTCCCCGCAGGAAATCAAGGCTTGAACCTCGGACCACTTAGGCAAATCGTAATTTACATTAACTCCCTTAAACTGCGATGCTATCTTTTTTATACGCTTTATTTTTGACTTCAATTGGGACTGCCCAGCGAAAGGTTCCCTTTCAAAGGGAGTAAAGGGCTTGGGGACAAAAGGAGCAATGCTCAAAGAGATTCTTCCCTTAAAAACCCCCTTTGCCTTTTTTAGAAAAACATCAAAAGCGCTGATATCACCATCTTCTTCTCCCGGAAGGCCCACCATAAAGTAAAGCTTTACCGCCTCAAAATCTGATGATAGAACCTTCAGCCTTTCAAATATCAACTCATCCGGCACCGGTTTGCCAATTGCCTCCCTGAGTCTCTGGGAAGCCGCCTCTATTCCAAAGGTTAATGTTCTTGCCCCAGAGTGTCTTAGAACATTAAAGAACTGCTCCTTTGCATCAATCCTTATAGAGGAAAAGGAAAACTCCACATCCCTGTATCTGGCGATAAGGTCGGGAAGCCTTTTGTGTTCGGAAACAGAGGTTCCCAACAGTCCCACTTTGTTCACAGGTCTTTTTTCAATGGCATTTTTTATAGCCTCCACAGAAACAAATCTAACGGGCCTACATACATAGGAAGACAAACAGAAGTTGCACCTTCTCGGACAGCCTCTTGATACTTCCACCATGAAGCTCTCGCCGAAGGATGAAAAGGGAGTAACGACACAAGAACAGGTAGGCTCATTAACAACATCTTTCCAAAATGCTCTTACTTTCTTGCAATCTTTCGGACTTTCAAGCAGCGGAACGTACACAAATTTAAATTTCGCAACCTTTTCTAAAAAAGAACCCCTGCTATCTGCATCACCATAAAGCTCAATAACCCCGTCAAGACCAGCCTCTGCCTCTCCCAAAAACAAAGCGTCAAAGAAGGGAGCAAAAGGCTCCGGATTGGCAGTGGGAACTATTCCACCCCCAATGATAAGAGGGTGGCTCTCATCCCTTTCTCCGGCAAGGATAGGCAACCTCATTAGACGAAGAAGTCTAATGACATTCAATAGATCGTTCTCAAAGCTCACACTGAACAGAATAACATCAAACTCTGAAGGGGTTTTTTCCAAGTAAAAGGAGCAAAGCTCCTGTCCCGCTTCAATATCAGGGAGTATCTCATCATCGGGATAGTACATCACATCGCATAACACATCAGAATGCCTGCAGAGAAGGCTAAAAACCCGCTGAAAACCCAAATTGGAAATTCCCACAGAGTAAACATTGGGAAAGACCAAAAGAACATTTAGAACACCATAGGATTTTAGAGGAACAAGTAACTTTTCCCTATCCCTTAAATACCTCCATCTTGAGATGAGCCGCCGGGAAATCAATCCTCAGTCAGGAACCTCTTTAAGAATCCAGGAACCGTGTTGTCTATGGAAACTTCCGTTTCCACCTCCCTTATGGAGATACCACCCCTATAGGACATAGCGCTGATACTTTCTTCCAAAAGCTGTCTTTTGATTTCCATATCCTCTTCAGCAATCTTCTCGCTTGCCTCTCTACCGTTTGAAAAGCCAGCAGCTATTATAGTTAACTTGATTTTATCCTCCATAGACTCGTCAAGCACCCACCCGTATGTGAAATCCGCATCCTCCCCAACCTCTTCCTGTATAAGCTTTCCTATGCGGTCAAACTCGTCGGTATAAAAGTCTACTCCCGAAGTTACGTTGTACAATATACCCTTAGCCCCCTTTATACCTTCGCACTCAATCAAGGGGTTACTCAACGCTTTCCTAACAACCTCCTCGCACCTCTGCTCTCCCTCCGCCTCAGCTATAGCCATTAGAGCCATTCCTCTGTTGGAAAGCACATTCTTAACATCGTTGAAGTCCGCATTAACATAACCTGTAACATTTATGATATCCGTGATACCCTGAACCCCTTGCCTTAAAACGTCATCCACTCTTTTAAAGGCTTCTATCAAGGGAACCCTTTCAGTAAGCACCCTGTCGTTCTGAACCACTATCAAAGCATCCACACACTCCATCAACTCCTCAATGCCCTTCTCTGCATTTTTGTGCCTTATCTTCATTTCCCACGAGAAAGGCTTTGTAACCACCGCAACGGTAAGTATCCCCATTTCCTTGGCTATTCCCGCTATAACGGGAGACGCCCCGGTACCTGTTCCTCCTCCCATCCCAGCGGTGATAAAGACCATATTAGCATCACTTAGGATATCTATTATATCGCTCTCGCTCTCTTCAGCAGCTTCCCTACCTTTGGATGGATTGTTTCCTGCACCTAATCCCCCTGTGGTTTTGGAACCTATAGGAAGGGTCTTTATCCCGCTTTTACACCTTCTCAACGCTTGCATATCTGTGTTTATGGCTATAAACTCAACTCCGGTTACCCCATGCTCAACCATGTTGTTCAGGGCATTTCCACCCGCTCCACCAACGCCCACAACTTTTATCCTTATCCCCTGCTTTTCATCATCCCCTACGATTTCAAACCTTTCTAAAACATCCTCCATGGCCATGGATCACCTCCTAAGCAAAGGCGGAAAGAAGCATTCTCTCCACCAAATCTTCAAAGCTGATCCCCGCGCAGGCTGCCGCCTTCGGAAGCAGAGAGGTTTCGGTAAGACCCGGTATAGAATTTACCTCAAGAAAATAGAGGTTGCCAGACGCATCCATGCGGAAATCACTTCTTGACACTCCCCTCTGGTAAAGAGCCCTGTGCAGGACGAGTGCCCATTCTCTGGCCTTTTCCGCCACACCCTCGGGGATAGGAGCAGGAACCAAGTACTCCGTCAAGCCCTTGGTGTATTTGCTCTCGTAATCGTAAAAACCTTTCTTGGGGCAAATCTCTATAACGGGAAGGGAGTGATCCCCCAAAACCCCAACCGTCAGTTCTCTACCCTCTATAAACTCCTCAACCAAAACCTCATCGCTGTAGGTAAAGGCCAATTCCAAGGCCTCCTCCAGTTCCCCTTGATCTTTGGCTACGGATACCCCTATGGTAGATCCCTCATCCACCGGTTTGACCACCACGGGAAACTGCCCTTCAGGTAGAGAGTCTTCTCCTGGCAGAAGAACACCATTTCTTCTGTAAACTCTAAATCTCGGAGTTGAAATTCCATGGAAAAGGGCCACTTTCTTAGCCACAAGCTTGTTCATACCCAACGAAGCCCCAAGCACCTTCGGACCGGAAAAGGGCTTACCCTTAAACTCCAAAACCCCCTGAATAACTCCATCCTCCCCAGGCTTACCATGAAGAACTACACAAACCACATCCACACGATCAAGGGCGTTCCATAGATCCTCTTTCGGATCAATCTCAACTACCTTGTATCCCTTTCTCCTTAAAGCTTCAGCAACTGCCTTTCCAGACTTTAGAGAAACCTCTCTTTCAGAAGAGGTTCCGCCCAAGAGAACCCCTACAACCTTACTGGAAAGATCCTGCATAAACTATCTCCTCAGCAAGCAAGATCCCTTTGTTATTGAGCACACATTCTTTTATCAGAGATACCAGTCTTACGTAATCCCCAGCCTTTGCTCCCCTCTCCGATACGATGAAATTTGCGTGCCGTTCGGATACCTTTACCTGTCCCATACTATACCCTTTCAACCCCACCTCTTCAATAACCTTTCCCGCATAAAAAGGAAACGGGTTTTTAAAAACTGAACCAAGAGTCCTGCCCTGCGGAAACTTGGATTTTCTTGCAATTATAACATCATTTACTCGCTTTTTCAGATTCCATTTGCTTAACGATAACTTGAAAGTTGCCGACATTACAATACAATGTTTTAGTGAACTGGTACGGTAATCAAACTCTACCTCGTTGCCTTTTAAACATACCCTTTCTCCATCCACCCAGCACTCCACCTGTTCCACAAGATCACCTATACTTCGTCCAAAAGCCCCCGCATTCATAACAACGGCTCCACCCACCGTGCCCGGTATCCCAGCAAGCTCCTCCAATCCAGATAAACCAGCATGCACACATGCATCAACAAGCTGAGAAAGTTTAGTCCCACAAAGGCACTTCACTCTTTCCCCTCTCACCTCAATGCCGCTGATACACCGAGTATCCACCACAATACCGTTGAAAAAACCGTCTCCAAAAAGGGTATTACTGCAAAGCCCTGAAACGAAATAAACATACCCCTCACAGGCGATCCAGTTCATAAGGTTAATCAGCGCCTCCACACCCTCTGGACGGGCCAGTAGAAGGGTTCTCCCCTTTGTTCCAACAAAAGAGATTCTATCTAAGGGAAAGTTTCGTAAGAATCTGACTCCGCCAATGTCAGGCAGAGTTTCCATACATCACCGGCTCCCAGGGTTATAAGTACACTGCTCTCATCCAGTTCCCTTTTCAAAGGCTCCACCATCTCCTGCCACGTTGGATAGAAATGCACCCGAGAATACCGTTCCCTCAACTCACTAAGGAAAGAAGATATGTTAAATCCGTTGCATCGCTCACCGGCAGAGTACACATCGGTAACCCAAAGGGAATCGGCACTATGAAACACGGACAAAAATTCCCTCCACAGATCCCTCATGCGGGTGTACCTATGGGGTTGAAACACAACCACCATCCTTCTGGAAGGCCACCTCTTTTTAGCAGCACTCAAGGTGTTGACTATCTCCGTGGGATGATGGGCATAGTCATCCACCAAAAGGCACCCTTTGTAGCTTCCCCTTACCGTCAGCCTTCTCTCCACTCCCTTGAATTTAGCAAGGGATTCCGCAGCCTTATCCAAGTCCACTCCCTCAAGGACACAGACTGTAACAGCAGCCAGTGCGTTCTGGACGTTAAACACTCCTGTCATGGGAAGGAACATCTCCTGTATGCCCCACGGACTGCAATATACAAAACGGGTGCCCTCCGAATATTCCTCAAGAATCTCACCATAGACATGGGAATCTTTAGATCTCACTGAGTAAAAAATAGCTTCAAAGTTCCTGCACACCTCTTCTGCGTTCTCATCATCGGCACATACTACCCTGTGCCTTCTAACCTGAGACAAAAACTTACGAAAGGCTTTTTTCAGCTCTTTAAAGCTTCCGTAGTGGCTGAGGTGCTCTTTATCAACATTTGTGAGAATCCCTGTGGTTGGAGACAGCATAAGAAAGGAACCATCGCTTTCATCACTCTCTGCCACAATGAGGTTCCCTGAACCTATGAGGGCGTTGGAACTCTCAAAGTCCATAAGCCTACCACCCACAATAATAGTAGGATCCTTACCAGCGTCCCACAGAATCTTGCCCACCATGGCCGTAGTGGTGGTCTTTCCATGACTTCCTGCAACTACCACGCTCTCTTTCTGGGAAACCACCATTGCCAAAAGCTCTCCTCTCTTCACCAGTGGGATCCCAAGCTCCTTAGCCTTTAGCAACTCCTGATTGTCCTTCGGAACAGCAGAGGAATAAACCACCAACTCCACACCTTTTCCCACCATGGAAGGGTCATGAGGTACCCTCACATCAATGCCCAAACTCCTCAACATACCGACATTGACGCTTTCCGATATATCGGTACCGGTGACCTCAACCCCTAAAGTGGTCAGAACCTTAGCAAGGGCACTCATACCTATCCCACCTATACCTACAAAGTGTACCCTTCTATAGGGAAACCTCATTCTTCATCCTCTCCACCAGTGCTTTAGCACTACAGACCTTCACAGCCCCTCTGGCTCTCTTGGCCATAGCCAAAAGCCTTCTTCTGTTGAAAAAGACCAGAAGAAGCCTCTTAAGAAGTTCTTCTCCTGTAAAAGAGCCGTTGTCAATAACCCAAGCCCCTTTTCCTCTGGCAAAAATCTCAGCATTAAGCTTCTGATGATCCCCCACAGCGAAAGGATAGGGTACCAAAACCGCACCACGACCTGCATAAGAAAGCTCCGACAATGTGGTGGCACCGGCTCTTGAAACTACAAAGGAAGCTTCCCTCAAAGCACAAGCCATCTCCTCAATGAAAGGCAAAACCTTTTGTCCTTGACCAACCCTTTTGTAACTCTCATCCACCCATTCAAAGTCAAGCTTACCTGTCTGATGAGTTACCTTTATCCCCAGTCTGCGAAAAAGGTCCACAACTTCACAAACCGCCCTGTTTATGGTTCTCGCACCGGAAGACCCACCAAGCACCAAAAGGTGAAAACTCCCCATCCTTGGAAAGGAAAAGTCCATCCTAAGAAACTCCTCTCTCAGAACATTTCCAGAATGGAACATTCTACCGCTTCTAAAAAATGTAGCGCTTTCACGGAAGGTAACAAAAATCCCCTTAGCGAACACCGAAGACAGAACATTTGCCCATCCAGGAACGCTGTTTTGCTCGTGCAAAAAGCAAGGTATTCCTAAAATTAGAGAGCCAAAGGCTGCTGGGATAGAAGCGTATCCCCCCGTTATAAACACAGCTTGAGCACCAAATGCCCTCATAGAAGTCACAGCCTTCACAACAGCCAAAGGAAGCAACACCAATGCCCTAAAAGACCTCAACCCCCTCCCTCTAAACCCCTCAAAAGGCACGAAACCTATAGGAAAACCTTCCTTAGGGACCCTCTGAGCCTCAATACCCCTCCTAACTCCCAAGAAAAGAACTTCATCCCCTAATGATCTTAAACTTTTGGCTACCTGAAGTGCCGGAAAAAAGTGTCCTCCTGTGCCTCCCCCTGCAACTACCCATTTCATATCTTTAGAACAAGCTCCCTAAATCTATTACCTCTCTCCGCATAGGAAGAGAACTGATCAAAACTTGAGCATCCAGGAGACAAAAGCACCACATCACCGACACGAGCACTTTCCGTAGCGAATTCTACCGCATCATCAAAAGACTTAAAAGATACAACCTCGGAACATTCCCCGAGCTGCCTTTCTATCTTGTCAGCAGCTTCTCCGTAAAGAACAAGCAGTCTGACCTTGGACCTCACCTCGTCCTTCAACATGGAAAAATCCATACCCTTGTCCTGTCCCCCCATGATCAGCACCACATTTCCAGCAAACGCCCTCAACGCCCTCACAACCGCATGGGGATTGGTAGCCTTAGAATCATCGTAAAAGCTCACTCCATCCCTCTCAACAACAAGCTCAAGCCTGTGTTTTGGATAGGAAAAGTCCGTCAAGCACTCCAAAACCTCCTTGGCATCCATTCCCAAAACGGTACACACTGAAAGGGAAGCTAAAATGTTGGAAAGGTTCAATCGGTGCCTCGGAAGCAGTTCCTTTAAAGAACAGACTTTACGGCCATTAACCACCACCTTGTCCCCATCAACAAAACAAAATGCCTTCTCCCTCTCAGAAAAGAAGAGAGCACCTTCAATATTTCTGCTCCATTTACAGTCCATATTCGCCACAAAGAACTCAAGAACATGTTCCCTAAGACCCAACTTGGCCTTCATATAAGCCTCAAAGGAACCATGAACATCTATATGATCCTGAGAAATGTTCAGAAGAACCCCTCCTCTGAATTTGCACTTTACAAGCTGAGATATCTGAAAGCTGGAGAGTTCCAAAACCAAAAAGTCCTTGGGATCTTCATCAAGCATGTACTTTGAAAGGGGTATCCCGTAGTTTCCCCCTGTAAACACAGTGTAACCATGCTTTCTCAAAATGTGGGAGATCATTTCTGTAACGGTAGTCTTTCCGTTGGTTCCTGTCACAGCAATGCCTTTCTTGGCAACCTCAAAGGGAGCAAACCTGTAAGAAAACTCTACCTCTCCCACAACCTCGGTACCATTGCCAGCGGCTCTTTTTACAAAGGGGTGATCCCAGGAAACACCAGGACTCGTCACCATAAGATCAAAATGTTTCTCGGGAAAGTCTCCTCCAAAATAAAATTCCACATTAGCCCCATCAAGACCTCCAATCTTCTCCTGAAGCTCTTTGCGGGGCTTCTCATCAACAACGGTGACATTAAAGCCAGAAGCCAAAGCAAGTCTTGCAGCCCAAAAACCTGAAATCCCAAGACCAAACACACAGACCTGCATTACCTCACCTTGAGAGTGGAAAGTCCTATAAGAACAAAAATAAGAGAAACTATCCAAAACCTCACAATGATCTTTGGCTCTGGAACCCCTTGCTTCTCAACGTGATGATGAAATGGAGCCATTTTGAATATACGTTTTCCGCCAGTGGCTTTGAAATAGGCAACTTGAAGAATTACCGAAAGAGTCTCTATTACAAAGATGCCACCAAATATGGGAAGCAGAAGCTCATGCTTTGTGGCAAGGGCCATGGTCCCCAGTAAGGCACCCAAAGAAAGGGAACCTGTATCTCCCATAAACACCTCGGCAGGATGAGCATTGAACCACAAAAAACCAAGTCCAGCCCCTACAACGGCGGCTGCAACCACCGCTACTTCTCCAGCTCCAGGCACATAGAATATATGCAAGTACTTGGCAAATTTAGAATGTCCGGCAAGATAGGCTATCAAAGCATACGCCCCTGCACACATAGAAACGGGAACAATAGCGAGCCCATCAAGTCCATCGGTTAGATTTACAGCATTGGAACATCCCACAATAACAAAAACGGCAAAGGGAATATAAAACCAGCCCAAATCCGGAGTGAGACTCTTAAAGAAAGGAAACTGCAACACAGTAGCCTTGAACCCCATGGCTTTAACCAGTGCCACAGCTATAACAAAGGCAAAAAGGACCTGAAGAAGAAACTTCCTCTTGGCTCCTATGCCTTTGGAATCCTTCCTCTTTATCTTCAAATAGTCGTCCAAAAAACCTACAAAACCAAACGAAAGCAAAGAAAATATGCAGATCAAAACATAAGTATTGGACAGATCCCCCCATATGAAAAGTGCCACAAGGATTGAAGCTATAATAAAAAGTCCTCCCATAGTAGGAGTTCCTGCCTTACTGTAGTGGGTTTCAGGTCCCTCCTTCCTGATCACCTGCCCTACCTTTAGCTTTTTAAGCTTCTCTATGAACCACGGCCCTATTAGAAGGGATACAAAGAGAGCGGTAAGCATAGAATAGGCCGTCCTGAAGGTTACATAATGAAAAACATTTAAAGGAGAAAAGTAGCTTTTAAGAGAGTAAACTAACTTCCAAAGCAAGCCTTAACACCCTCTACAACCTTCTCCATTCTCATACCTCTGGACCCCTTAACCAGCACCACAGAACCAGCATCAATCAAACTTTTGAGAGCCTCAACCGCCTCCTCGTGGGTTGAGCAATGTATCCCCTTCCCTCCCAAGGCCCTGAAGGATTCCAAAGCAACCCCAGCATCTCTACCATAGGTTATCATAAAATCAACACCGCACATATAAGCCCATTCCCCAATCTCTCTGTGCAACTTCCCCGAATCTTCTCCCAGCTCAAGCATAGAACCAAAGACAAAAATCCTTTTACCATTCACACTTTTAAGATACTCAAGAGCGGCCTTTGTTGAAATGGGATTAGCATTGTAGGTATCATCTATAATGGTTAAGCCTCCAACACTTTCTACCTTAAAACGTCCCTCCACAGGCTCAAACTCCGAAAGGCGCTCCAAAGCCTTTTCCAAAGGTACCCCTAAAAGGTAAGCCACACTCAAAGCCATAAGGGCATCAAGTCCCATATGAGAACCGCAGAACTTAGCCCTCAAGAGAAACTCTTTCCCGTTAAAGAAAATCCTGTAAGTCCCTGGTTTTTCCTCAACAAAGTATCTACCAGAGGCTACACTTCCCACACCGAAGTAGGTTACTCCACAGTCTATGCACAAAGAAGAAGCCTTTTCTGCAAAAAAACTTACATCTGGAAACACAAGATAGTCCGATGTATGCTTAACCAAGCTTGTCTTTTCCCTGAACACTCCCTCCAAATCTCCCAATCCCTCAAGGTGAGCTTCACCAATGGCCGTAATTACAGAAATATCAGGCATGCACATTTCGGCAAGCTTCTCAATCTCACCAAAAGCGTTGGTGCCAAGCTCCGCCACAAACACCTGTGTACGTTCAGACATATTTGCAAGGTTTAAGGGCACCCCTATGAGGTTGTTTTCATTGCCCTTTGTTCCCTCACAGCTAAAAAAGTCACCCAGAATGGTCCTTACCATTTCCTTAGTAGTGGTCTTTCCCGATGAACCTGTTACAGCAACAACCTTAGGAGCAACCCTCTCTCTCCATCTAACAGCAACATCCTGAAGGGCTTCCAGCGTATCTCCCACAATCACCAAAGGTCTCTTGCCAACATCCCTCTCAACCACCGCACACACAGCACCTTTACCGAAGGCATCTCTCACAAAATCGTGACCATCAAAGCGGTTGCCCTTTATGGCAAAGAAGATCTTATCGGAACAGTCCTTTCTTGAATCTATGGAAACTCCCTTGAAAGGCACAGGGGGAATTGTTCCTTTAGCGAAACCTATCCCATTCAAAATATCACTCAACAGCACCCTCAAGAACCTCCCTGACAACGAGCCTATCGTCAAAAAAGAGCTTTCTATCGCCCACTATCTGATAATCCTCATGTCCCTTACCAGCTATAAGCACCACATCTCCGGAGGATGCCATGCGTATAGCCTTTTCAATGGCTTTCCTTCTGTCCAAAATCACCTCGTAATTTTCCCCGTCTATTCCAGTCAGTATATCTTCAATTATGGCTTTGGGGTCCTCGCTCCTGGGGTTGTCAGAGGTTATCACAGAAAAATCCGCCAAAGACGAGGCTATCTTACCCATCAAAGGTCTCTTTCCCCTGTCCCTATCACCACCACATCCAAATACAACAATAAGCCTTCCCTTGGTAAGCCTTTTCAGCTCAACAAGCACCCTCTCCAATGCATCCGGAGTGTGGGCGTAATCCACGAACACAGAAACCCCATTGGTACAGAAACGCTCAAGCCTCCCCGGAGGTGCCTTGAGTAAAGGCAAAGCATCCATAAACTCC
>WGAU01000040.1 GCA_015494645.1 Aquificota bacterium | reverse complement strand
GACTTGTAGTGCTGCCTATACACAGGGTTATAAAAAACTTTAACAATGAAAAACTGGCAAATAGTTTTTCCAAGATCAAAGAGGAGTTTCAGGAAGTTGGAGAAGTTTTTCCTAAAGATATCTTGAGCATAAACGAAAAGCTTAAGCACTTAGGCAAAAGGCACTTTGCGGTTTACTCCCAGCAAGAAGGCTTTACGTTCAAAATAGAAGATAACACTGACGAGCTTGATGTGGTTCTACTTCACAGAAAAGTGTTTCAAGATATTATGGGCATCACAGAAGAAGAGATAAGGGAAAAGCTGAAGATAGAATACTTCAAGAGCATAAGGGAAGCTGTAAAACTCATTGAACAGGGTACAGCTCAAGCCGTTTTTTCATATGTTCCCCCCACCGTTGAAGAGATTGCAAGATACTCGTTACAAGGCAGGATCATGCCTCAAAAAAGCACATATTTTTACCCCAAGTTCTTCTCTGGACTTGTGCTTTATAGTTTGGAGTAATGCCCTTTTTTGTAGGCATAACTGGAGCATCAGGCTCTGTAATAGGCACAACCTTGGCGTATCAACTTTCCAAATTTGACAGGGTTTTCTTGTGCTTCACAAAAACAGGCCACAAAGTAGCCCAAGAAGAAGTAGCAGAAATACCAAACTCCTCAAACATAACTCTTCTTGACGAAGAAGACCTCTTCTCACCCATAAGCTCAGGATCTTTCACGCTAAAAGGCACCATCATAGCCCCGTGTTCTATGGGAACCCTTGGAAGGATAGCCAACGGCATATCCACCAATCTTATTGAACGGGCGGCCGATGTGGCTTTAAAGGAAAGGAGATGGCCATTGATACTTGTACCCAGAGAAACGCCCTTTAACGTCATACACTTAGAAAACATGCTTAAGCTTGCAAAGCTTGGGGTCCACATAGTTCCTCCAGTTTTGACCTTCTACCACCGTCCCGAATCCGTGGAAGATATGGTTAACTTCATAGTGGGAAAGATCCTTGATATAATAGGCATAGAAAACAGCCTGTACAAAAGGTGGGGAGAATGAGGCTCAGAGGAAGAAGAGTACTCTTAGGGGTAACTGGCGGTATATCCGTCTACAAAATATGCGAACTCGTAAGGCTCTTGAAAAAGAGCAACATAGACGTTCAGGTGTTGATGACCGAGGAAGCCACAAAATTTGTTTCCCCAGAAACCTTCCGGGTACTTTCTCAAAGGGAAGTTCTAATAAGCACCTTTGATTATTTAGAAGCCAGCAGAGTAGAACACGTACAATTAGCTCAGGAAGCGGATTTAATGGTCATAGCACCTGCAACCGCCAACACCTTAGCAAAGTTCGCCAACGGTATAGCAGACAATATGCTCACTTGCACCTTCTTAGCCTATAAGGGCAAGGTCGTTGTATTCCCCTCAATGAACAGCAACATGTATCAGCATCCAGCCACCCAGAGAAATATCTCTATACTGAAAAATTACAAAAACGTTGAAGTGATGGAACCTGCATCTGGGGAATTAGCCTGTGGAGTATCAGGCAAGGGAAGGCTACCAGAGCCAGAAGAGATCTGCGAGGAAATCATTTTTCAGCTATCTGTTAAAGATTTTGACGGCAAAAAAGTACTTGTAACCGCTGGTCCAACCAGAGAACACATTGATCCGGTAAGGTTCCTAAGTAACCCATCATCTGGAAAGATGGGCTATGCCATTGCAAAAGCAGCGGCAAGAAGAGGTGCGGATGTATGGCTTGTAAGCGGTCCAACCAACCTTAAAGCACCAAACAGAGTCAGGTTCATTAACGTATGCTCTGCACGGGAAATGTTTGAAGAGACCAGAAAGATCTTTTCGTCAGTAGACATACTTATAATGAGCGCTGCAGTGGCAGACTATCGCCCCAAGACCTTCAGCAGTCAAAAGATAAAGAAAGAGGAAACAAGGCTGAAAGTGATAGAGCTTGAAAAAAATCCTGATATAATACTGGAGCTTTCCAAAATAAAAAGCCACCAGTTCGTGGTAGGCTTTGCTGCGGAAACGGAAGAGGTTCTAAATAACGCAAAGGAAAAGATGAACAGAAAAAAGATGGATATGATAGTGGCCAATCTGGCAACACAAGCCTTCCAGAAGGACACTAACAAGGTAATCATCATACATAAAGACGGCACCACAAGATTCCTACCCGAAATGCCCAAAGAAGAAGTTGCCGACGAAATATTGGACGAAATAAGCCTAAAAATCTAATTCTGGTGGAGGCGGCGGGAGTCGAACCCGCGTCCGGAGATGCAGGCCAGCAGGGCTTCTCCACGCTCAGCCCGTGTTTAGCATCTCGCAGGAGTCAGCCCACGGGCAGGCTGAACATCCTGCCAGCTCCGGTGAAGATCTCGCCGAAGTCTCCCGGAGCAGAGACTCCGACCAGCCTACCTAACCCGGCGGGTTATGCAACCCGGTAGGCGAGGCCACATAACCCGGGCCGCTTTAATTAAGCGGCCATAGCAAGTTCAGAGTCGGCACTTGTGTTTGCCCGCCTGTTCTTACGGGTCGGCGGCACCCGGCGTGCTACCCTGCCTCCCGTCCATCCCCGTCGAAACCACGACGCCCCCTCACTTCGTATTTATGAAAGATAGGCTTCCATCAATATCTGTCAAGATCTTATGGAGGCTGTTCGAAAAACAATGGAAAAGGCTTGACGTCTGGAAACCAAGAGTTAGCCTTTCCTATGTCATGCTTTTTCAACAGTCTTTCAATCAAACTTGACTTTTAATCGCATGTATAATAGAGAAAAAACAGGCGATGGGGCCCGCCTTTAACCGCCGCACTCAGCGGCTGATGGCTCCTACCTCTCAAAAGGAGGTGGGAGCATGAACTTCAAAAAGACCATAAAATATCTTTTAGAAAGGAAGTGCCTTTCTGGTGGATTTTGTTTCTATAGATTAGATCAGCCCAACGCAGAAGATACATACTATGCTTTGAGAACTTTCAAGTTTCTGAAAATACCTTTCAAGGATAAAACAACACGTGATTTCTTGAGATCTATTAAAGACAATAATATAAACACCACCTATTACAAGACACTTTCTTTGCGCATGTTAGGCGAACCTTATACTCCTACTACAAAAACTTTAGAACGCCTTAAGAACAATTTGCTTAGATACGGTAAACTGTTAGATAATTATAAGCTTTTAAAACATACATTTAGGTTATTAGTGTTATACAACATTAGTCATTCAGAAATTCCTGCCGAACTTTTTTCCTTTGCCGATTCACTAACAGCTCCTTTCTACTTAAGCGACAGTTATTA
>WGAU01000039.1 GCA_015494645.1 Aquificota bacterium | reverse complement strand
CGTTTTCAACGCTTCCTTTGCCTTCTTTCTTGCCTCAGCCACTGCCTCTATCGCCTTTTCGTCTCTTTCTTCAACCTCCTCAGCCTTTCCCAGATCCTTTAATATAACCTCTGCCCTTTGGCTTCTTGCTATTACCCTCACCTCGTTTATCCCTGCAAACTGCACCTCAAAGTCCGCAAACTCTCCGGTAAAGTATATGCAGGACTCGCACAGAGGACGCACATTGGAAACGGAAAGCTCTCTTAACCCTTTTTTAAACTCTTCCTCAAGGGCGTCTTCGTTTTTCAAAAAGCTCTTGGTGGGGTAAACCCCCGGACAGTCAAAGCTCACCGTTATGAAGCTTTCCATACGCACCTGATTTATCTTGGAAAGCTCTCTTGCAGCCCTCACCTCACAGGGCTTTAGCACCGCAACGGCAGGCTTCGTTAGAGGCTTCTTTTTGGTAAGCTTTGATAGAACCCTCGCTCCCTGAACGGGCATGACAGGAGCAATGGGAGAGCTTTTATCCACAACCTCAGGGCTTTTGGTAAATACGAAGGCGTATGAGCTCCCTCTTTCCATCTTAACGGGGACAACCGCCCCCTGTATATCCTTATGCCCCATTAAAAGCTTCACAAACTCTTTTATTGCAGCCTCAGGTTCCCCGGTGTAGATAATGCCCAGTGCCATGGCTTTCCCTCCGTTTATGTATCCCACCGCTTAAGCGGATTCGGACCCTTTTTCTTTATATGCTCGGTAAACTCGCTGGCTGTATCTGCAAGCTTTTTGCCCTCTCCGTGGGCAACCCACCTGAGCCACACCCTGTCTCCATCTATGCCGAAGGTGTTCAGTATCTCTTTCATAACCGCTATGCGCCTTCTCGCCCTGAAGTTTCCGATGTTGTAGTGGCAGTCTCCCGGATGGCATCCGCTTACCGCAACACCATCGGCACCCTCTATAAGTGCCCTCAGAACATAGGCGGAATCAAGGGCACCCGTGCACATAACCCTGAACGGGCGCACATTTTCGGGGTATTTGAGCCAGTAAGCTCCTGCCGTTTCGGAACCACCGCTTCCGCACCACGCACACAGCGCATAGAATATCTTGGGAACAAACCCTTTCTCAGCCATCCTCAAACCTCCTAAACCAGCAGGGCGTCAATGTAAGGTATCATCATCTCCCCCCTTGCATCCCTAAGATAGGCTGCCTCGCTGGGACAGGCCACAAGACACGCTCCGCATGAATCGCAAAGATACGGGGTAACCACCGCGATCTTCTTCTCTTCGTCAATGGAACGGGCGTAGTATGGACAAACGGTAACGCACATGCCGCAGCCTGTGCATTTGGACTCCCTGACGGCGGAAACATACATGGCATTGGGAGGTGGAAGCTGCGGTTTTGTTATGAAGGTGAGGATCTTTCCTGCAGCATCCTTTGCGGTAAGAAGCGCCTCTGTGTAGGATCTCGGCGAGTGGGCAAGCCCCACGGCAAATATGCCTTTCGTGGAAAGCTCAAAGGGCTTCATGAGGCGCTTAATAGCCTCCTCAAAGGGACAGGCGTTGGCGTCGGAGTCAAAGAAGCCATCGGGATCAAGGTTGAACTTAAGAAGCTCAGAAAGCTTTTTGTTATCGGGATTGGGCACTATGCCAACGGAAAGCGCCAAGAGATCCGCCTCAAGTTCAAGCTTTTCACCATCGGTGGTTTCCACCTCTATCTTCAGGGGATCCTTGGAAACCAGCTTGGGATAGTTGCTTCCGTCAAAGCGGATGAACTTTACTCCCTTCTCTTCGGCCATCTTCCTGTAATCCTCCTTGAACCCGTAGGTGTTGAGATCCCTGCAGAGGATGGTTACCTCGGCTCCTTTTTCTGCAAGATCTATGGCGTTCTTAAGAGCATGAGAGCAGCACACGCGGGAGCAGTATGGACGAGCTTTGTTTCTTGATCCAACGCACTGGATCATAACAACTTTTTTGGCATCCACTTTGCCTTCTGCTATGGCTTTTTCAAGCTCGCTCTGGGTCATTACCCTGTCTATCTCCCCGTATCCATAGAGTCCTTCGGGCTTGAACTCCTGAGCACCTGTGGCAAGAACAATAGCCCCTGCTTCAAGAACAATGCTTTGCCCTTCTTCTTTGCTCTCAATCATGGCAAAGTATTTTCCGGCGGTTCCCTCAAGCTCCACAAGCTCGTAGCCTTTAAAGGCCTTTATCTTTTCGTTTTCCTCCACTGCCTCTACGAGACTCCCAAGATGGGACTTGATGTCGTCTCCCTCAAGATCCTTGGTGAGATTCCTTGCAAGACCACCGAGCTCCTTGCTCTTTTCCACCAGGTAAACCTGCACGCCCCTTTCTGCAAGGAGCCTTGCCGTTTCAAGCCCTGCCGCACCACCCCCAAGAACGATCACACCGCTTTTGATCTTCCCTGCAGGAGGAGGTTCGGCAACGGCTCTTTTCACCTTCTCAACACCTCCGTATATGAGAGCGTAAGCTTTATCTAACATCTTTTCCTTATCTTCGTGGACCCTTATCACATCTTCCCTGAGCCTTAAAAACTCGGAAAGAAGCGGGTTGAGCCCTGCCATCATAACGGTTCTTCTGTATTTGAGAAGCTTTTGCAAAGGCGTGCACACTGCAAGCACCACCCTGTTAACGCCGGATGCCTTTATCCTTTCTGCGGTATCCTTCATGGTGGGTGGAGTGCAGC
>WGAU01000038.1 GCA_015494645.1 Aquificota bacterium | reverse complement strand
GTGAAGGAAAAGCTCAGCCAAGATGCTGAACTGATTCCCTTTGTCTACGCCGTATTTGCCACCTGCTTTCGTCACTTCCTCTTTGACGAGTTTCAGGACACATCAAGAGCCCAGTTTGAAGCCCTAAGGCCTATCATAGAAGATGTGGTTGCCTCTGGCGGAAGCTTATTCGTGGTCGGGGATGTAAAGCAAGCCATTTACGGCTGGAGGGGAGGAGACAGCAGCCTCTTCTTCAAAGTACCTGCAGAGTTCCAGACCAAGACCCAAAAGCTACAAACCCTCCAGTACAACTACCGATCTGGGAGAGAGCTTGTGGATTTCTTCAACAAAACCTTCTCACTCCTTGAAGACAAAAATAGACTCAAGGGGCTTATTTCCGAATGTGGAATAAAGATAGACAAGGTGGCAGAGAAAACCTCAAAAGAAGTGGCAAACACCTTCAAGGACTGCCAGCAAAAGCCGGCTGTTCAGAATCCATTCCCTGGACACGTACAGGTCTACTATGTAGAAACTTACGACAGAGAGAAACTTAAAGAAGTTATCAGAGCAGAACTCATAAAGATCGTAGAAAGTGAGATACACTTCTCCCGAAACATAGCAATTCTTGTCAGAACTAACCCCGACGCTGAAGAAGTTGCCCGCTGGCTCTTTCAACGTGGATACCCTGTAGTGACCGAAAACTCCCTCAGACTCAAATCATCAAAAGTGGTAACAGGCCTGTTAAACTTGTTAGACTATCTGTACACCGGCTCAGAAGTCTCCCTCTACGGCTTCCTATCCTCCGGCATTTGGAAGGAACTGCACGAAGAGGGCCTGTACACCCGCTGGACGATAGAAAAAGATAAGCTCAAGGAAGAGACAAAAGAGCTTGCTCAAAAGGCAAGCTTCTTCAGCGCCCGTTCTCCGTACCAAGCTTTGTGCACCCTTATAGATGCCCTCAACCTTGAACAAAAGCTTGAAAAAGAACTCTCCCAGCACAAACCCTTTGTAGAAAGACTTCTTGATGTTGCCCATCTCTTTGAAGTGGAAGAGAGCCCGAGCATAGGAAAGTTCCTTGAGTACGCCAGAGAGGAAGGTTTTGACAGCAGGGTGGGACTACCTGACGACGTGGATGCCATACAGGTTATTACCATCCACAAAGCGAAGGGCTTAGAATTTGATACAGTCATCGTTCCCTTCACCGACTGGATACAGGTTGAAAAATCACCAATAGTTCTGCATCAGGGAAAGCTTGTAATCCTTTCGGGTGTAACAAAAATAGACGAAGAGCTCGGTCCGTTAAGGGAAGGCATCTTTGCCGAAACCCTAAAAGAACATATAAACCTTTTCTACGTTGCAGCCACAAGAGCAAAACAAAGACTATACCTTTTCCTCACCAAGAAGAAGTTTGGAGAATTCATTCCAGTACTGCCTGTGATAAAAAACATCATAGAGGAAGCAAACTATGAAATTAAAAAGCTCAATAGCAACTAAAGCGGCAACAAGACTTGACCGAGAGGGCATTGAGGGCCTTTTGGAAAATGACCAGGCCCGAAGATGGGGCATACTCCTTCACACGGCCCTTTTGCTCCTTGAAGGAACCGACGAAGAGCACATAAAAGTTGCCGTTTCAAGGGCATTCTGCATACTCGGAGAGAAGAAGGACGAGAAAAAAGAAGAAAAAGCTCTCAGAGAACTAAAAAACCTCCTTACGAAAGAGCACTCAGATGTTCTATTTCCCCAAAAAAACGGTAAACTATTGGCAGAAAGAAGCTTCTTGGACGAAAGAGGAAACATACTAAGACCTGACAGAGTGGTGATTTACCCCGAAAAAGCTATTGTGGTGGACTTCAAAACGAGAAAACCTGTAAACCCAAAACTACTTGAAGAATACAAAAAACAGATAAAAGCTTATCAAAGAACCATCTACCAAGCCCTGAACAGACCCACTGAGGGTTACCTCCTGTTCATACAGGAATCCCATTTAGAAAAGGTGGAGTGATAAATGGGAAGGGTAATAGCGATACATCCCGGCGTAAATCTCTTACAACACCTTGCGGAACTTTTAACCGACAACTACGACCCTGAAAACACCCTTGTCCTTTTTCCCAACAAAAGACCCATACTCTTTGCTTCCCGATACATATACGAAAAGCTCAAAAAGCCTTGCCTTTTGCCCAAAATGCAGGCCTTTAAAGACTGGTGCATAGAGACCTATGCAAAAACCCGAGAGAACCCCGAAACCGTCATAACCGAATACGATCAGGCATGGATAACCTATCAGGCTGCAAAAGAGGTTTTACAGGGCAAAAAGATTACGGATACCTGGGATACCTTCATGGATTGGGCCTTCAGGCTGTCGGATCTATTCAACAAATTTGACGAGGAGCTGTGCAATCCCAAAGATGTGGAGTACCCTTACCCAGATGCGGGGAAAAAGGCAAGGATCCTCCTTGAAAACTTGGGCAGAATCTACGAAAGATACACCCGTATCCTAAAAC
Source organism: Aquificota bacterium (assembly GCA_015494645.1). Taxonomy (GTDB): domain Bacteria; phylum Thermosulfidibacterota; class Thermosulfidibacteria; order Thermosulfidibacterales; family Thermosulfidibacteraceae; genus Thermosulfidibacter. The sequence goes on along the minus strand of WGAU01000038.1, from coordinate 1,477 downwards.
AGAAGGGACTGACCACCCCATCATCCATATTGAAAAAACTTGCCGAAGAGGGCTTTCAGGTCCCCGAAAGAAACATCTACATAGTGGGATTTTACGCCCTCACCAAAGCAGAATCTAAAATATTTAAGCGCATGTACGAAGAAGGAGCCGTCATACTGTGGCACACAGATCCGGACCGGCTTGAACCCTTGTATCAACGATGGAAAAAAGAGTGGAATCTTTCCAACATAGAGGCCGTAGCATCTCGTAGCATTCCTGAGATAAAACTATACCAGAGCCACGGCTTGCATCCTGAACTTTCCATGCTCAAAAGCGTTCTCGGTTCCGTCCCAAAAAGATTTGACCAGAAGGCCATAGTACTTCTTTCCCAGAGCGCTCTCATACCGCTTCTTCACGGCCTGCCCAATTGGGAAATAAACATAACCATGGGCTATCCCCTCAAACAGACTCCCCTTTACGCCTTCATAACAGGCATAGAAGAGGTTATAAAAAGCAAACACAAGAACACCCAAAAGTATTCTTCAAAGGCCCTTTCAGAACTGCTTATGCAACCCCTGATCTCCCAATGGTTGGAACTATCAAAAAGCATACTCTCAAAGGGAGCCTTTATTGATCCAGCATCCGACTCTCAAATCAACGAGATCTTTGAGACCCTGATTTTCCCTTATGAAAAAGCAAAAACTCCTGAAGACATAGCAGATGCCTTGCTCAAGATCCTTTCTTTCATACACCAGCATGCCGACGAAAGCTCCCCCATAGAAAAGGGATTCGTCGCAAAAACCGCTGAGGTTTCTGCGGACATCCTGAAAAACAGCCTCTTTGCAAAACAACCCATGTCAACAAAGAGCCTGTTTTCCCTTCTTAAAAAGATTCTTGAGAGAGTTTCTGTGCCCTTTGAGGGAGAGCCTCTAAAAGGCCTTCAGGTGATGGGCATACTTGAGACAAGGCTTCTTTCTTTTGACGAGGTCTTCATCTTAGACGCTAATGAAGATGTGCTGCCCGGGGTTGAAGAGATAAACCCTCTGATCTTCTGGGACCCAGACATCCCGGATAAGGACAAACTTCCCGAAAGATTCAAAGAAGAAGCCATAATCAGATACCACTTCAGAAGACTGGTTGCCTCATCCAAAAAGGTGCATATTTTTTGGCAACAGCAGAGCACACCTGACAAAGCGTCCCTTGAGAGCAAGAAAGAAAAAAGCAGGTATGTGGAGCAGATCATATGGGAAAAAGAAAAGGAAGAAAAAAGGAATCTTGAAGATACCCTTGTACAAAAAAGCAAACTAACCATATCTCCCGAGGTGCTTGCAGTTAAGGACTACCTGAAGAAGACTGAGGAGCACAAAAATGTCTTAAGGCTCCTACTGACAGAGAATCATGTCTCTGCAAGCCTCATAGACCTATACATTTCTTGTCCTTTGAAATTCTACTATGAAAAGCTACTTAAGCTTGAAGCTCCTGACGAACCCTATGAAGT
>WGAU01000037.1 GCA_015494645.1 Aquificota bacterium | reverse complement strand
TTATTACTCACCTCGCATATGTGCTTAACCACTCCATCGGGAAGCTTTGAAAAAGGAATAGTCTGCCTCAAAAGATCCACACAACTCATCCCACAACACTCCTCATTTTATTTAAAAGAGTTTTCAGTTTTTTTATCCTATCTGGATCCTTTTCCGGAAGCCATTTAGGAGAAACCTCCAACGTCACAGCTCCATTGTATCCCTTATCAGCCAAATAGCTCAAAAAGCCAAACATGTCCAAATCCCCTTCTCCAGGAAAAACATGCTCTAAAAATTCACCCTTCTCCATCTTAAAATCGCTAAAGTGAACGTGCGCAACTCTTTCCACTCCCCCCAACATCTCAAAGGCTTCCCTTAAATCCCAGCCACTGGTTCCACAATGGGTAGTATCAAAGGCAATATCAATGCCCTTTTTCAGCGCCATTTCTTTAAGTTTAACAAAATCCGCGTAACAGAAAAGGGAAAACTTAAAAAAAGCAATCTTTACAAAAGGCATATTTTCAATACACAGCCTCACCTTTTGAGAAGACGGAGGACCACTGTTTGAAAACCATCTTCTAAAGCTAACATCCCAAAACCACCTCATGGGAGGATGAAACACCACCACCTCCACTCCTGTCTCTTCTGCAAGCTTAACACTGACCTCCAGTGATACTATCTTCTCTTTAGCAGAATTGACCAAGAAGGGAGCATGAAATGCTTTAACCGGGCAAATTTTAGAAAACTCAAGAACTTTCTCCTTAGCATCAACCAAATAGTAAATATCGTTTAAAATAAGCTCTACCCCGTCAAAACCACAAGCATCTGCTATGTAAAAGCTTTTCTCTATAGGATCTTTAAAGAAACAGCCTGTAGAGAGTAAAAACAGCATGTTTCAGTTTATATCAAAAAATGGTTGACAAGATCAAACTCACCGTGTATACTTCCAACCTGAACAAAACAATATTTGGAAAGGAGGTGATGGAAGGTCTCCAAGCCTTTCTTTAAAAATTTTTTAGAGGAGGTGTGAAGCATGTTTGACAAAATTCCAAAGCTATTTTGGGTGTGTTTCTTTGCAATTTACATCAATGCTGCTTTTTGGTGGATGATGGAAGCTGCCAATCCATCATTACCAAAGACCTTTATCATGGGTGCTCCGGCAGCCTTCTGGTACGGAGCTGTTTGGAGCATTGTGATTTTTAACGTCATTTTAGCATGGCTTCTTTCCAAAACATAATAAAAGGAGGTGTAGAACATGCTTAGTATGCTCAGCGTAGCCTTTGCAGCTCAGGCATCAGAGGTCAGTAAAGCAGCTAAGGCAGACCCAATAGTTATAGCTTTTGCTATAGCTTATTTTGTTCTTATTATTGCTGTTGGAGTTTACTCAAGGAAGTTCACCCAGAAAGCCACCGACTATTACGTGGCTGGAAGGTCCGTAGGCGCATTTACCAACGGTGCAGCTTTGGCATCTACCTATCTTTCTCCTGCAAGCTTTTTGGGTCTTCCTGCATTCATTTTTATCCTTGGTTATCCCATGTGGTGGGCACTCATAGGAATTATCTCCGGTATGACCATAGCCGGTGTTCTCACAGCAGGGCCCTTGAGGAAATATGGACCCGTTACCTTCACCGATTACTACTGTGACAGATACGAAATGCCTGTTCTCGGTAGGTTCATAGCGGGAATACCTACATTTATAGCCGGAATACTTTACATAGTGCTCTCCCTTGTGGGTACAGCTATCTTCTTTGTGGCTCTGCTCAAGGTAAACTACGTCACAAGTATATGGATCGCAGTTGTTGTGGTCCTGCTCTACACGGTCCTTGGTGGAATGTACGCCACCACATGGAACGCAATGTTCCAGTGCCTTATAATGGTGGCTGCTGCCCTTATTGCAGCCTTTGCCATTATAGGAAAGGTAGGAGGACTCACACCCTTCTTCCAGAAAGTGATTGAAAACTCCCCTAAGATCTTCAATCCACCCAGCGCCCCTGAAGGAGCACCCCATCCATTTGTAGCCACATGGATGGGCGTTATAGGATTCTTCCTGACCTGGCACTATGGATTTGCTACCATGCCCTACACAGTGGTCAGATTCTTCACTGCCATGGACGAAAAAACCGCCAAACGCTCCATCATATGGGCTACCCTCATGGGAGGACTCCTTTACTTCGGTCTTGCCATCATAGGTATTGGGGCAAAGCTTATCATGGAAACCTACCACCCCTTGGCAGCCAAGGCAGCCCCCATTGCTCAAGCAAAGCATAAGCCTTTGGCAATTATCATACTGGTGTTGATCAAAAAGGCTTTTGGAATAGGTAAGGTTACAGACTACGCCATGATCGCAGCCGTTGAAGCTCTCAAGAGCCCACTGCTCATGGGTATACTGGTAGCAGGTGGTCTTTCTATCGCCATGTCAACCGTAGCCGGATGGGTCATGGTTCTCAACGCTTTGATCACAAGGGACTGGCTTGGAAAGGCCTTCAATGTAAAGTTTGTTGAAGAAAACCCGGTAACTGCAGCGAGAATCATCACCGTAATTTTACTCGTGGTTTGTGGTATCATTGCCATGAATCCCCCGGGACTTGTTCTTGACCTTTCAGGATGGGCATTCGTGGTTATAATCGCTTCACTTGGACCCGCTCTGATACTCGGAATCTGGTGGAAGAAGGCTACAAAAGCCGCAACCATTGTAACCGCACTGACAATGACCCCTGCAACCCTGTTCACATGGCTTTACGCCAAGATGAAGTACGGAAAGCCCCACTTCTTCTTCCTCAACAAGAAGATCATCACCCCACACCAGTTCTACTGGATCTTCATTGGCTTCATCATCTTTGTTATAGTCTCCCTCATGACCCAGCCCTGCAGCGAAGAAACCGTCAAGAAGTACTGCGAGGAGCTTCACGAATAAAAAATAGGAGGGGCCATTTGGGCTCCTCCCTCCCCCCCACCTCCTTCTTCTATTCTCCCCTCAACTGTGAAGCAGCGTCTTCAGGCAAAACTGGATTTATGTAAGTTCCTGTTGCAAGCTCAAACCCCGCAATGTGAGTAATCCTCGGTATAACTTCCACCCAGAAATGGCATTTATTCCAAAACCACCAATCCTTGAACACAAGATTGTAAGAAAAAACCCCTAAAGCCTCTCTCATCCTTAGAAGAACGCCCTTCAAAGCCGAAGCAAGCTCCATAAACAAAGGTTTATCCATATCTTTAAAAGATGAAACATGCCTTTTTGGAACAATCCATGTCTCGTAGGCGAAAGCCGCCGCATAATAGGAAAGACAAGCAAAATTAGAAGTTTCCTCAATCACCCTTTTTTGCTTCTTTAGCTCATCCTCCACAAAAGAGCATAGATAACAACGAGAAACATCCCAGCTCTTTTCTAAAAACTCCCTTTCCTTAACCACATCCACAGGCTCAAAAAACACTCCCAAAATCTGGCTGTGGGAGTGAGGAATGGACGCCCCTGCTTCCTTACCATGGTTTTTGAAAACTGAAACATACTTCACCCTTCCATCAGAATACATAAACTCCAGACGTTTTCTAAAAACACCCAAAACCGTAGCGATATCCTCAACAGACAGCTCCTCCAAAGCCCTATTATGATATGGGGTCTCCACCACCACCTCGTGATACCCTCCCTCACCATAAGCAACCGCCGGATACTTATTGGGAAAAACCCTCACCCTCCACCCATCATCCCCGACCACCAACACTTCTTCCGGCGTCATTTTCTCATTACCAGGACAAAAGGGACATAAACCGCTATCACTGTAACTGGAAGAGCCTAAAAAAAACTTTGGCCTCTTTGCTCTCAAGGATGAAAACAAAACAAGCCTATTTTTAATCTTACAACACCTCCACATGAAACACCCTTACTCAGGAACAGAATTGTGGGCAAGCCATTGGTAGATGTTTATGAAGAAACGCTGGTTATCGTACTCTTCAACAGGATAGGGGGGAAACAGAGGTCCCGTAGGAAGGATCACTACCCTGCCTTTCCCATAATCCATCGCCAAAGCCACCACCTTGCCATCGGGAGTTTCAAGAAGAGGAGTCTTACCCTGCATGTTTTTTATATCGGGTATGCGATGCAGATAAAGCTTTACCTTGGTCACCCCTTTTAGAAGAGGATGATCCACCATTTTGGGCCTGCGCAAAACCACCGGAACCCATCTGTTTAGCCGAGCGTACTCAATATCCTCCTCGTTAAAGAAAATAATAGCGCTATCCGTTTTATCGTCAGCCCCCATGTAGACCACGGTCCCTCCTCCTGAATTTACCCAATCCTTCAGCTTAGCCTGAAGCTCTGTGGAAATAAAAGCCTCACCAACCCTCAAATCCACAACCTTGTAATCGCCACCCTCAACCAAAAACTTCCACAAATCCCCAAGGTTCTCTCTATAAACCACAAGGACCTTTACTTTCGGAAGCTTACCGTACTCGTAAGGAGTTAAGGCAATGAAAAGAAACGAAACAGCTAAAAGCAACCACCTCATCAGTGCTTGAAATGACGCATACCCGTAAACACCATAGCCATTCCCAACTGATTGGCCTTATCAATAACCTCTTTGTCCCTTATGGATCCTCCGGGCTGTATAACGGCTGTTATACCGCACTTGGCAGCCTCCTCTATTCCGTCAGGGAAAGGAAAGAAGGCGTCGGAAGCCATAACCGCACCGTCGGTGTTATGCCCAAAAGTACGCGCTTTCATTCCCGCTATTTTCACAGAATCCACCCTACTTGTCTGTCCCGCTCCAATCCCAACAACCATGCCGCCTTTAGCAAACACGATGGCATTGGACTTCACATGTTTAACCACCTTATAGGCGAAAATCAGTTGTTCAAGCTCCTCTTCTGTAGGCTCTCTCTGGGTCACCACCTCCATGCTTGTGTAAAGGGATGCGTCGGTTTCCTGAACCAAAAAGCCACCGGTGACACTTTTATAGGTGAGGGTTGGCAATCTTCCCCATCCCTTAAACTCAACAACCCTTAGGTTTTTCTTCTCGGAAAAGAGCTTTAGCGCCTCTCTGGAATACTCAGGAGCCACTACAACCTCAAAGAAATGTTCCAGCATGAGTCCAGCCGTCTCCCCATCAACGATCCTGTTGAAAGCCACTATACCTCCGTAGGCAGATACAGGATCACCACTGAAGGCCTTCTGAAAGGCCTCTTTTGCAGTTTTACCAACGGCCACTCCGCAGGGGTTGGTGTGCTTGATTATGGCACACGCCGGTTCCTCATCAAACTCCAAAATTAGCTCATAAGCGGCATTGGCATCGTTTATGTTGTTGTAAGAAAGCTCCTTGCCCTGATGCTGGATAAAAGAACCAAAGCCAAAATCATCCGTCCTGTAAAAGGAAGCTTTCTGATGAGGGTTCTCCCCGTACCTCGGATCAAAAACCTTATGCATCGAGAGCACTTTAATTTCTGGAAACTGGTCATCCATAAGCCACTGATGCACGGCGGCATCATAGGCGCTGGTAACAGCAAATGCCTTGGCTGCAAGTTTTTTCCTGCATGAAAGATCCAGCTCTCCCTTTTCCATTTTATCCGCAACCCACTCGTAATCCTCAGGATCCACCACAACAACTACATGCTTGTGATTCTTCGCCGCAGCCCTAACCAAAGCTGGACCCCCAATATCTATCATCTCAACCGAAGGAGATTCCGTAAAAGGGTAAAGGTTAACTATCACAACATCTATCCTCTCAATGTCCAGCTTCTCAATAGTAGTGAGATGCTCCTTATTGTCCCTGTCAGCCAAGATACCTCCATGAATCTTGGGATGAAGGGTCTTAACCCTGCCGTCCAGTATCTCCGGAAAACCGGTGTAGGAAGAGACCTCCTTGACTTTCAACCCGTTGTCTTTCAGTAGCTTGGCTGTATTGCCGGTGGAAAGTATTGAGTAACCAAGCTTTTGCAGTCTTTTGGCAAAGTCTACAATTCCCTCTTTTTTGTAAACACTTATAAGCGCCCACTTCATTCAAGACACCTCCTTCTAAGATACTCCACCTGCTCCCTCACAATATCTTTCACATGGCCGCTCACTCCGCTCCACCCCGGAATATCCCAGATGCCCGGACCGTCGTAACCTTCCATAATGGATATGCGCAGAAAACTATCGGGGAGCATATCTGGAAGATCTTTCCCAATCAGACCCGCCCATATTATACTCCATATCCTTGCCACATTGACTATATCGTAGCCCCCGCCCCCGGTTACCACAACGGAAGACAGATCCAAAGCACGCAACATTTCGGCTATTTTAGCGTATATGCCTGTAGTTAGGTAAAGGGACGTCAAAGGATCGTCCTTGTGCCCATCGGCACCGGCCTGAAGAAAAAGGACATTGGGGGAAAACCTTTCAATAAGGGGAATTACCAGATTTTCAAAAATGTAAAGCACATCTTCATCCTCAGCATACTTGGGAAGGTTAATGTTTGCAGTGAACCCCTCTCCCCTACCCTCTCCTATCTCGTCCGTGCGCCCCGTTCCAGGAAATATCCCCTCCTGATGCAGGGAAAACACAAAAACTTCATCGGTGTCGTAAAAAGCATCCTGCACAGCATCACAGTGGTGTGCGTCTATATCTAAATAGAAAACCCTCCTCCCCTTTTCCAACAGGGCCTTTATCCCGATAACCACGTCGTTTAGATAACAAAAACCACTGGCTCTTCTCTCATGAGCATGATGCATCCCGCCACCGAGATTGAAGGCAAATCCTCCATTCAATACCTCTCTCACGGCTTTAAGAGTACCTCCAACCGCCAAAGCGGCATAGGAGTAGATGCCAGGAACCACCGGATTGTCGGAGGTTCCCAACCCAAACTCAGGACGGAAAACTTCCTCTTTTAAAGCGAGAAGATAATCTTCACGGTGAAAGCTCTTGAGCTCATCCCACGAGGCTTCATAGGGCTCTTCCACCACAACCCCATCTAAAAGCCCCATATCTTTCATCAACTGGTAGGCAAGCTTAACCCTAAAGGGACGCATGGGATGAAACCTTCCAAAGTCAAAGTTCCAGTACTTTTCAGAACAGATCACCAGCTCCTTAGCCATATCACTCCTCCCAAGGGATTAACATATTTAACCGGTTGACTAACCCTAAGGCAAGGAGTATTAGGCAGAAAAACCTGCTGATTCTGGAGGAAAGCATGGGAGATTATGTAGTCGCAGTGGCAGGAGCTACAGGTGCTGTAGGCAGAGAAATGCTTAAGATCTTAGAAGAGCGCAACTTTCCCGTAAAGGAGCTCAGGCTCTTTGCATCTCCCAGAAGCGAAGGAATGGAGCTTGAGTTCAAAGGAGAGAGGATAAAAGTAAGAACCCTCAAAAAAGGCGTATTTAAAGGTTGTGATATAGCCCTTTTCTCATGCGGTGGTTCAAGATCCTTAGAGTTTGCTCCCGACGCAGCAAAAGACGGTTGTATTGTTATAGACAACTCCAGCGCATGGAGGATGGACCCTGAAGTTCCTTTAGTGGTTCCCGAGGTAAATCCCCACGCCATAGCCGATTACAAAAACAAGGGAATCATAGCCAATCCCAACTGCTCCACCATTCAGATGGTAGTCCCTTTAAAGGCCATATACGACTATTCAAGGATCACTCATATCTTTGTGGCCACATACCAGTCCACATCTGGAGCAGGTAAGAAAGCTATGGACGAGCTACTTGAGCAGACAAGAGCAATTCTTAACTTCCAGCCCATTGAGAAAAAGGTCTTTCCCCATCAAATAGCTTTCAACTGTCTGCCCCACATAGATGTGTTCTTTGACAACGGCTACACAAAGGAAGAAATGAAAATGGTAAATGAAACCAAAAAGATCCTTGAAGACCCAAACATAAAGGTAAGCCCCACATGTGTCAGGGTTCCCGTATTCATAAGCCATTCCGAAGCGGTAACTATACAGACAGAAAAGAAGGTAACTGCCCAAAAAGCGAAGGAACTTCTTGAGAACTTCCCCGGGGTGAAAGTGGTGGATGATCCTTCCCAGAACCTTTATCCACTTGCCATTGACGCCGCCGGCAAGGATGAGTGCTTTGTGGGAAGAATCAGAGAAGACGTCGGGTTAGAAAACGGACTTTCCATGTGGATAGTGGCCGACAACCTCAGGAAAGGAGCCGCCCTAAACGCTGTACAGATAGCAGAAATACTGATCGAAAAGTACCTCTAAAGGCAGAGGAGGGTTTCGCCATGATAGATGACATGCCAGGGATAGCGCTAACCTTTGACGATGTGCTCCTTTTACCTAACAGATCCTCTGTGCTCCCTAAAGATGTGGACGTTTCTACCAGACTTACCCGCAACATACGCATAAACATCCCTTTGGTTTCCGCCGCCATGGACACAGTAACAGAATCGGAGCTTGCTATAGCCCTTGCAAGGCAGGGAGGTATAGGAATCATCCACAAGAATATGAGCATTGAAGAACAGGCCCGGGAAGTGGACAAGGTGAAGCGCTCAGAGTCTGGGATGATTGTGCATCCTATAACTATGCGTCCCTGGCAGAAAATTGGCGAAGCCCTTGAGATAATGGCACGGTACAGAATCTCTGGAGTGCCTGTTACTTTAGAAGATGGAACCTTGGTGGGCATACTCACCAATAGGGATCTTCGCTTTGAGACCAACATGGATAGAAAAATTGAAGAGCTGATGACCAAAGAAAACCTGATAACCGTAAAGGAAGGAATAACCTTAGAAGAAGCAAAGAAAATACTGCACAAGTATAGAATAGAGAAGCTCCTTGTGGTGGATGATAACTTCAAGCTGAAAGGGCTTATCACTATTAAAGACATAGAGAAGATCAGGAAATATCCCAACGCATGCAAGGACCAGCTGGGAAGGCTCAGGGTAGGAGCTGCTGTTGGAGTGGCTCCCGACACCATGGAAAGGGTAGAGGCCCTCATAGAAGCCGGTGTTGACGTGATATGCGTTGACACCGCCCATGGCCACTCTGAGTTAGTGTTAGAAACAGTGCGTAGGATAAAGCAGAAGTATCCGGAAAAGGATGTAATAGCGGGTAATGTGGCAACTGCTGAAGGGGCAGAGGATCTCATAAAGGCAGGAGCCGACGCCGTAAAGGTTGGTATAGGTCCCGGATCCATCTGCACAACAAGGGTAGTTGCCGGGGTGGGAGTCCCCCAGATAACCGCCATAATGTGGTGCGCTAAGGTGGCAGACAGATACGGTGTACCCGTTATAGCCGACGGCGGCATAAAGTACTCAGGAGACATTACCAAGGCTATTGCCGCAGGGGCAAGCTCGGTGATGATAGGAAACCTCTTTGCAGGAACCAAGGAAAGCCCTGGAGAAATCGTCCTCTATCAGGGAAGAAGCTACAAAGTTTACAGGGGCATGGGGTCCATAGACGCGATGAAGAAAGGTTCCAAAGACAGGTACTTCAGGGAAGGAGACGAGTTTGCTTTAGAGGAAAAGAAGCTCGTTCCCGAAGGCATTGAGGGAAGGGTTCCTTACAGGGGGCCCGTAGCGGACATGGTATTTCAGCTTGTGGGTGGGCTTAAAGCAGGCATGGGATACTGCGGCGCCGCCAACATAGAAGAGCTAAGGAAAAAGGCAAAATTCATAAGAATAACCAACGCGGGACTCAGGGAGAGCCACGTCCATGATGTCATCATAACAAAAGAAGCCCCCAATTACTGGCTGGAGTGACCTACTTTAACTTGTAGAATGTAGAGCTTCCCGCTTCAATGAGTGATACTTCGTAGACCGGACAAGTACCCGTTCCACTGGCAGAGCACTTTCCACGGGCTTCAGCTCGGGACAGTTCAACCCTACCGCCCGTAAAGTGGGAGAGACTGTATAGATACAGGTTCACTGGTGCGTTTACGTCTCTGTCGTGCTCAGTCCCGCATACAGGACAACCCCACTTCCTGTCTCCCGACTTTGACACTGTACTGGTCCCTCTGAGTCAAGACAAAAACATACTGTCTCATTAACTGTGTCTGCCACTAAACACAAGGCCTTCCTCCTGGCTCCCCCTTGAAGGCTTTGCCTCCAAGGGGGTATCTTTGCATTTTTGTCTTTCTATATAGACACAATTTTTCTTGTACCACCCATATCCTTAGAAGGCAAAAAGGAAGTTCTTGCCTGTTATGTTGCAGATGGGAAACCCGACTTTGACAGTCGATTTTAGAAAAGCATTTTGTTTGAGACAGTTACAAGAAACCTAAACCTTGAGTGGTTAATTTGCAGGATTTTCTATCCCAAGCAATGGGGAGGGAATTTTTACACCAAAGGCCCTGAGGATCTGGTTAGCCAAGCCATTGATCTCTGTCCTCATCCTGAGCAGACCTTTGTCCGTCTTTACCTCTACACACTTCACCCTATCCAGTTCCTCAAGGGCACGGGAT
>WGAU01000036.1 GCA_015494645.1 Aquificota bacterium | reverse complement strand
TGCGTATCCCAAAAGGAAGCGATCAACATTGAAATCAACAAGCCTCGGTATGGTGGAAACGGCATCATTGGTGTGCAGGGTGGAAAGAACCAGATGCCCCGTAATGGAAGCCCTCAAAGCAATGCTTGCGGTCTCTTCATCCCTTATCTCACCTATGAGCATTACATCAGGATCCTGTCTCATAAAATGCCTGCCTGCAAGGGCAAAGGTGTAGCCGGCCTTCTCGTTCACCTGAGTCTGCTTCACAAAGGCAAATTTGTACTCTACAGGGTCCTCTACTGTCAGGACATTTCTTTCAACAAGATCTATCTCTCTCAAGGCTGAGTACAAGGTTGTGGTCTTTCCACTACCCGTTGGACCTGTAACCACCACAATTCCGTAGGGTCTTTTGAATAGTCTCCTCAAGGTTTCTATCTGCTCTTTCTTGAAGCCCAACCTTTCAAGCTCCAGCAGAGAAGAGCTTTTGGTCAAGATCCTTATCACCACATTTTCACCGTAAAGGGTGGGAACCGTGGAAACCCTCATATCGTAGCCTTTTCCTAAGAAATCGTAGGAAAATCCACCATCTTGAGGAAGCCTCTGCTCTGCAATGTCCATGCCGCTAAGTATTTTGATCCTTGATACCATGGCGTTGTGTACCGGTTTTGGCACTGCGTAGGCAAACTGCAGAACCCCATCCACCCTGTAAAATACCATAACAAAATTCTCATAAGGTGTGATGTGGATATCAGTTCCCCGTCTCCTTATTCCTTCTTCTATAAGCAAATCAACCAAGCGGCTAACCCTTGAAACATCTGGAGACTCAGTGTTTCTCAGTCCATCTATGATGGACAGGATCTCTCTGTCTATGGGATTCTCCAAGAAGTAGTAGGTTTTCTCCAAGGTCTCGTTGAAGCTTTCAACATCCACGAGCTTTGCCTTTACAAGCTTGCCGGTAACCCTGCGGGCAACATCAAGTCCCCTCACATTGGCAGGATCTGTGGTGCCTACAACCAGAGTACGTTCATCTTCAAAATAAACAGGGATAATACCATGCTCTTCAGCAACTCTTCTCGGAAGCAGTTTGAGAGCCTCGGAGGTTGGCGGGTACAGGGAAAGATCCAAAAACTCTATGCCCCACTGGCGGGCAAGAATCTCACCCAAAGTTTTTGACGTCACCAGCCCCAAGGAAACGAGCACTTCACCTATTCTTTTGCCCACCACCTTCTGAACCGAAAGGGCTATGTTAAGCTCTCTCTGAGTAATAATACCCTCTTCTATAAGCAGATCACCTACCCTTTTTCTCTCCCTCATCTTTCCAATATCCTCCTCAAATATCTTTCTACCTCAGGATCCTTGCCCTTGACCAGACGATACGCCTTTTCAAGGTTGTAAAAAGCCTGCTCAACATCTCCTTTCTGGTAAAAAATCATTCCAATGTAGAGGTAGAACCTGTAGTCGTTGGGATAAAGCTTTCTTCCCGTATGTAATATTTCAAGAGCCTCTTCGGCATCTCCGAGCCTCTTAAAACACAGAGCTTTATTAAGTAGAGCTGTTCTGTTGACCGGATCCACCTTAAGGCATCGGTCAAGGAGAGAAAGGGCATCTTTATACCTCTCTTCTTCTAAAGCGATAACAGCAAGGTTATTTAAAGCATCCACATTGTCAGGCTGTATCTTTAGAAGCTTCTCAAAAAGTCTTCTTGCATCCTTCACCCTTCCTATCTGAAAGTACAACACCCCCAGATTAAGAAGCGCTTTTTTGTTGCCCGGATCAAGCCTTAGGACCTCAAGGTACCCTCTTATAGCCCCGGCGTAGTCTTTTTTCTTGAAAGCTTTAGTTGCCTCCTCCAGCAGATAGAGAATCTTAGCAGACTTTTGAGCCTCGGTATTGGATACTGTTGTGTTACGACGAATGGTAAGCTTTCTTTTTGCCCTTGCTACTCTTTTTGATTCTTTCTTTTTTGTTGCTGCTTTTAGAATATTCTTCTTGGGTTTTTGTAGAACAACAGTTTTATTTTCAAAAGTTTTTGTTTTTTTAGGTTCCTTTTCAAGCTTTTTGTTAACTACTTTGGTACCGTTGGAAACGGCAACGGTGACATTTTCCGTTCTATTTAAAGTCAAAGGCTTAGGAATAGCCCTTCTGGGTTTTGCAACGGGTTTAGGAAAAACGCGAGTCGGGAATTTTGCAGCACCGAAAAAGTAGATGTAACCCAGATAACCAGAGGTTATCCCCAAAGCCAAAGCAAAAACGGCTATAAATAGCTTTTTGCGATCCTTTACCTCCTTACCAGCACCGGAAAGAAATCTATGAGCTAAGGACAATAGCACCTCCTTACAAAGCCCTGGGTAGATCCTTTATAGCTGTTTTCACATCTTTTCTCTTCACCTTCCTTCTGCCAGACACCATAGCAGCCAGAAGGGATCTTTCCGCTAAGATATTTACCAGTCTTGGATTGCCCTTGGTTCTGCTCCATATAAGGTTCAAAGCCCATTTGGTAAAGGGAAGTTCCCCGGAAAAGCCTGCATGTCTCAGTCTGAAATCTATGTATCCGGCAAGCTCCTCTTTCCTCAAACCGTAAAGCTCACAAGCGTAAGGAGATCTCTGGGCCATAGGTCTCATAGCCTCTTCTTCAAACAGTTCTGTAAGCTTTGATGTTCCAGCAACCACTACAAAGAATCTGCCCTTACCCTGAAGGGATACGGAATCAAGTCTGTGTTTCAGGATGAGGAAGTAATCTACCCCCATGTCCTGGGCTTCATCTATGAGAACGGCAACAGCGCCCTCAAAATCTCCTATGCCGTCAAGCTGCTGGGCAAAGTCAGAAATGGAAAGTAGCGGATTGTAAGACAGATAAACTGCCTTTATTCCTCTCTCTTCCAAAAACTTTTTTTTGGCAAATTTTAGAAGCATGGTTTTTCCAGTAC
>WGAU01000035.1 GCA_015494645.1 Aquificota bacterium | reverse complement strand
CCATGAATTATGAGAAGAGAAAGGTTACCAGAAACTACGAGATAAGTACCACGAAGGAAAAAATAAAGATACCTCCCGGTGCCATAAAGAGGATAACCGCCTCGGTTACGGTGGATGGTTACTATGAAAAAGTTAAGGAGGGCAAAAAGGAGAAGGAGGTTTACCGTCCTCTCTCCCAAGAGGAGATAGAAGCTATCAGAAAACTGGTTATGGCTGCCATTGGCTACAACAGGAAAAGGGGAGATGTGGTTGAAGTAGTGAATATACAGTTTCGCAACGATTGGGCTAAGAAACAGGCTGAGGAGTTGAAAAAGATGGAGCAAAGGGAATTTATGCTGGCCGTCATAAAATATGCTGCATTCTTTGTATTTTTGATTCTCTTTTTGCTCCTGGTGGTAAGACCTATAGTTAAGTATGTGATTGAAGGCGGTAGGGAGGAGCTTGAGGAAGCCAAGGCGTCTGGGGCTGCCGAAGTGCCAAGAGGTGTTGGGGTTCCTGAAGGAGCCGGAGTGCCTGAGGGAGCTGTAGCTCCAGCGGTTGCCGCTTACGGTGAGGCTGCTGGAATGGCAAGGGAAGCTGGGGTTAGGGAGGGGGAAGAAGAGGAGCTGGAGGAGGAACTTGAGGTTTCCACAGAGGAACTTGCTAAAGAGCTTATAGGGGAGGATATCTTTGAGGATCTCAAGAGCGAGAAGATGAAAACCAAGGCCATGCTAAAGAAAGTTAGGGAATGGGTTAATAAAAACCCTACTGCTGCAGCTAAGTTGATAGAGTCTTGGGTTGAAGGAGAGTTCTGATGGCTGAGGAAGTTAAGGAGCAGCAGGATCAAGAGCATCTTTCCATAGATGAGCTTACAGGTGTTCAAAAGGCTGCTATACTGCTTATCCTTTTGGGTCCTGAGGTTGCACCCAAGGTTTTTAGGGAGCTTTCCGAAGATGTGATCAGAGACATAACCAAAGAGATTGCAATGGTTAAGACAGTTGATCCTGAAATAGCCAAGGAGGTCTTGAAGGAATTCTTTGCCCTTTCTGTAGCCAAGGAGCAGTTAGTAAAAGGTGGTGTGGAGTATGCAAAAAAGATATTGGTTGATGCGCTTGGTCCGGAAAAAGCCAAAAGAGTGGTAGCCAGCCTTGTTAAGAACATGGAGACCTCCATTGGTTTTGAAGCCCTTAAGAATATAAGACCCCAGCAGCTTGCGAAGATTATTCAGAAGGAGCATCCCCAGACCATAGCTTTAATCTTGGCCCATCTTGATCCTCCGAGGGCTGCTGAATGTCTTGCGGAGCTTCCTGAGAAGTTGAAGGTGGAGGTTGTCAAGAGACTTGCAAGTCTTAGTGATATATCTCCGGAGGTATTGAGAAGGTTATCTGTGGTGTTGGAAGAAAAACTTCAGAGTGTGGGTACCACCAACGTTGAGATTGGTGGGCCCAAGACAGTTGCGGAGATCCTTAACAGAATGGATAGGGAGTCTACCAAAGAGATCCTTGACGATCTTGCCAAGGACAATCCTGAACTTGCTACTCAGGTTAGAGACCTTATGTTTGTATTTGAGGATATTGTTAAACTTGATGATGTTGCTATCAGAGAGATCCTCAAGAGGGTTGACAAGAATGTTCTTACCGTTGCCCTCAAAGGAGCAAGCGACGAGGTGAAGGACAAGTTCTTCCGTAATATGTCTAAAAGGGCTGCGGAAACGCTGCAGGAGGAGATGGAATACTTGGGTCCTGTTAAGCTTAAAGATGTTGAGGCTGCCCAGAGGGAGATAGTGGAGCTTATCAGAAAGCTTGAGGATGAAGGCGTGATTTCCATTGGAGGAGCAGGTGAAGAGATCATCTCGTAAAGTGAAGAAGATTATCAAGTCTCACGAGGCAGATGAGAAGGTTATAGGGGGGTTCTGTCTCATAAGCATAGAGGACGAGCTTCCTGAGGAGAAGGAAAGTGTAGAGGAGGAGGTTGAGGAAACTGTTGAGGAAAAGTCTGAACCTCTGTTTGATGAGGAGGAAATTAGGAGAAGGGTAGAAGAGGAGCTTGCTAAGGTAAAGGATAAGGCTTACAGCGAGGGCTACCGCAGGGGATATAGCGAGGGTCTTTCGAAGGGTAAGAAGGAGGGGTTTGATAAGGGATACGGTGAGGGTTACGAGCAAGGAAAGGAAGAGGGAAAGAAAGAGGGTTTTCAAGCGGGTTACCAAGAAGGCTATGAGAAAGGCACGAGGAAAGGCTTTGAGGAGGGTAAGCGTGCAGGTAGGGAGGCAATACAGAAAAGGTATGATGCTATAGTTGGAAGAGCTGAGGAGAATATTTCCTCTTTGTCTGAGTTGGTGCGACAGTTTGAGCAGAGACTTTCTGAAATAGAGGATCTTCTCGTAGATATAGTTGTTACAGCCATGCAGAAACTTTTCTTTTACGTTCCAGAAGAGGAAATGATTAGGAATACTGTAAAGGAAATGCTTTCACGTATAGAGGAAGGTTTGAAGGCAAAAATCTACCTAAATCCTAAGGACAAAAACTTAGTGGAGGGGTCACTGGATCTTCCTGCTGTAGTGGAACTTGTGGCGGATTCTTCCCTTAAGCGTGGCAGTTGTGTTGCGGAAATGGAGACAGGATCTTTGGAAACCAGTCTTAAGGAGAGGCTTAAAGATTTTGAGGAGATTGTTCTCAAGAGGATAAATGGCAACTGATTATCCCAAGCTTTTAGCTTTAAGGCAATCCCTTGAAGAGCTTGATCCAATTAAACTTTACGGTCGCATTCGTAACATAGTTGGTTTGTTTGTGGAATCAGAAGGTCCTGCCACCTTTTTAGGAGAACTCTGCCATATCATTCCCGGCACAGGAATAAAGGCTAACGGTGTTCTCAATGTTGAGCCTATACTTGCAGAGGTTGTGGGCTTTAAAGGCAAAAGTGTAATTATGATGCCCTTTGGCGAGCTTGCAGGTGTTTCTGTGGGAAGCAAGGTGAGAGCTACGGGAAGGTTTGTTTCGGTTAAAGTTGGCAGGGATCTTGTGGGCAGAATACTGGACGGTCTTGGTAATCCCATGGATGGTAAAGGTCCCGTCCTCTGGGAGAAAGAGCTTCCCATATATCGTAATCCTCCATCTCCTTTGGCGAGAAGGAGAATTACGGAAGTTTTACCTACAGGAGTTAAGGCAATAGATGGACTTCTGACCTTGGGTAAGGGACAGAGGGTTGGTATATTTGCCGGTTCTGGAGTGGGTAAAAGTACTCTTCTCGGAATGATAGCGAGGTATGCTGAGGCTGATGTTAACATTATATCCCTTGTAGGAGAAAGGGGAAGAGAGGTTAGGGAGTTTATAGAGAAAAACCTGGGTGAGGAGGGACTCAAAAAGAGTGTTGTAGTAGTTGCCACTTCAGATATGCCTCCAGTTTTGAGAAAGGCTGCTTGCTTCGTGGCTATGACTATAGCGGAGTATTTTAGGGATGATTTAGGGATGGATGTTCTTTTCATGATGGATTCCGTTACCAGATTTGCCATGGCTCAGAGGGAAATAGGCCTTTCAGTTGGGGAGCCACCTACGACAAGAGGATACACTCCTTCTGTTTTTTCTCTGCTTCCGAGGTTACTTGAAAGGGCAGGTAATTCGGATAAAGGAAGCATCACAGGTATATTTACCGTCTTAGTTGAAGGTAGCGATATGGAAGAACCTGTAGCCGATGC
>WGAU01000034.1 GCA_015494645.1 Aquificota bacterium | reverse complement strand
GGAAAAGAATGAGCTTTTTGATAAGCTTCTGAGGTTACACGCCGAGTTTGAAAACTTCAAGAAACGCACTCAAAAGGAACTTGAAAGATTTAAAGAACTGGCCAATGAGAGCATCATCAAAGAAATACTGCTGGTGGTGGACAACTTTGAAAGGGCACTGGAATCTGTTGAAAAGGACAAAAATGTAGACAGCTTCATAGAAGGAGTAAAGCTGATATACAAGCAGTTGAAAGAAACTTTGAAACGGTTCGGAGTGGAAGAGATTGAAGCAGAGGGTAAGGAGTTTGACCCCATGGTGCACGAAGCCATCATGCAGGTGGAAGACGAAGAAAAAGACAACATAGTTGTGCAGGAAGTGCAAAAAGGATACAAACTCAAAGGTAAGCTAATTAGACCCAGCAAGGTTATAGTCAGCAAAAAGAAGGCATCATGAAGGACTACTACGAAATACTGGGCGTTTCCCCGGATGCCTCTCAGGAGGAAATAAAAGCCGCTTACAGAAAGCTTGCCAGAAAGTACCATCCCGATGTGAATCCAGGTAATAAGGAAGCGGAAGAGAAGTTCAAGGAGATCTCTGAAGCTTACCAAGTGCTCTCCGATCCAGCCAAAAGAGCAGAGTACGACAGGATGAGAAAATACGGTTATTCTCCTGGGTCTCAGCAAGATTGGGGAGATTTCACTTCCGGCTTCGGTATAGAAGACCTATTTGAAGAGTTTGACAGATTTTTTGGAGACTTCTTCGGCTTCGGCAAGAGAGGAAGAAGAAAAAAAACAAGGGCACAGGCCGGTGAAGATTTAAAATTCGTTTTAGAAATAGATTTTGAAGAATCTCTAAAAGGAACCAGCGCAAAGCTGAGAATACCAAGGCTTGAAACCTGCCCCAACTGCAGGGGATTGGGAGCGGTTAATCCATCAGATTACGCCCCGTGCAGCACATGTGGTGGAACCGGTCAGGTGACTTACACCCACGGATTCTTTACGGTATCGCGCACATGTCCCAACTGCGGTGGAGAGGGATACATCCTTAAAAATCCCTGTTCCAAGTGTCAGGGAAGAGGAAGGGTAGAGGTAGAAAGAACGGTAACGGTAAAAATCCCACCCGGAGTAAAGTCTGGGGACAGAATAAGACTTAAGGGAGAAGGAAACTCTGGCCTGTTTGGAGGCCCCCCTGGAGATCTATATATAGATATTGCGGTGAAAGAACACCCCTTCTTCAGAAGGATTGGGAATGATGTTGTGTGTCAAATCCCCGTAAGCTTCGTAGATGCTATCTTAGGCAAAAAAATAAAGCTTCCATACTTTGGCGAAGAGGTTGAAGTTAACATCAAGCCCGGAACCCAACCTGGAGAAAAGATCAGAATAAAGGGCAAGGGCTTCCCGTCCAAAAAAGGAACGGGAGATCTTGTCATTGAGGTAAGTGTTGAGATACCGAGAAAGATAAATCAAAGGCAGAAAGAGCTACTTGAAGAATTTGTAAAAGCTGGAGAAAAGAAATCTTTCTTGGACGATTTTATAGAAAAACTAAAAAGGAAGTTAGCATGATCGCATGGTGCCTTATGCTTGCCGTGATAGGACTTGGAACAGGCGCATTCATAGCAGGTTGGCATTTAGTTCAAGCCCAAGATAGAATCAACCGGGAAAAGGATGAAGAAATAAGAAGCTACAAAAACAAGATAAAGGAATTGGAAGCTTACGTACAACAAATTAACCAGAAACTGGAGGAAGAGGTTAAGGCAAGGACTGAACTGCAAGAAAAGTTAAAGGAAAAGATAGAAGAGTACGAAAGGATGATAGAGGAAAGAGAAGAAGAAATTGCCCGTTTGCGGCTGCTACTTGCCGAAAAAGAACGGGCAGGACCGGGCAAACGCTTTCGCCCCAAAAGATCAAGAATCTTGGAATAATTAAAATCTAAACCCTTTCCCTACCATTTCTGCGGTTAGGTTGGCCATGTAGCGGTAAAATTCGTCCAAGTTATGCCTTTTCAACTCTGAAAGGTGCAATTTAACCGTATCAACATCTTCCCTTGCTATAGGCCCTGTAAGGGCATCAGGAACCCCTTTTTCAGAAATATTCCTAAGGGTTCCTTCCGCAAGGGCAACAAGCCCCTCAGTCCCCTCTTTCTCGGGAAAACCAGAAAGCTTCATGATTTCTACCGCCTTATACATAAGGGTCACAAGGTAATTGGATGCCACCACCGCCGCTGCATGATAAAGCGGCTTTGCCTCTGGCTCTATCCCCACGTATCTTAAACCAGCCATTTTTAGTATCCTTTCTAAAACATCCAACCCTTTTTCATCTCCCTCAACGGTGAAAAGGCTTTTAGGAATCATTTCCAAAGCCACTTCTACACTCGCCAAGCTCTGCAAAGGATGACAGGACGCCTTACCCTCTCCCGGAATCACATTGGAAGAGTGGGCACCACTTGTGTGGACAACCACCGAATCGGGATAAGCTTCCCTCACCTTCTCAGCAACAGAAGCTATCGCAGAGTCCACAACGGTAATAAAAATCACATCGGGATGACCAAGCTCAAGAACATCCTTCACAACTCTAATGGCCGGCAGATACCTCTGCGCTCTTTCTACAGATGATGAACTTCTCGTTGCAATACCAACCACATCAAAACCCCTGGAAAGGAAAAAGGCAGACAGGGATATACCCACCCTGCCTGCCCCAACAAAAGCTATCTTCATCATCTCAAGTACTTTCCAACAATGGGATAAAGCACACGCAAAGTTTCGTAAGGAATGTACTCCTTGGAAGTGATGATTGCATAAGCCAAGGCATCTTTACAGGGACATTTTCTCTCCTCAGGAATAGCAGGAATCAATGCCGCCACGAGCTTCTTTGCTTTTTCCACATTGCTTTTAAGGGTCTTTATTACAGCCTCCGCTGTCACATCCTCCTCTTCTTCGTGCCAGCAATCGTAGTCCGTAACCATTGCCACTGTGATGTAACAAATCTCAGCCTCTCTGGCCAACTTAGCCTCGGTAGCGTTGGTCATTCCTACAACATCTACTCCCCAGCTCCTGTAAAGGAATGACTCAGCCTTGGAAGAAAACTGAGGTCCCTCTATGCATAAGTAAGTTCCACCAGCATGAAACCCATCTTTTAAAACCTCTTTAGCCACATCCACCACCACGCCGAAAAGTTCAGGACACACAGGTTCTGCCATGGAAACGTGAGCAACCAACCCATTACCAAAGAACGTGCTTTCCCGACGCTTGGTAAGATCAATAAACTGATCGCACACCACAAAGTCACCAGGCTTTTTGTCCTCCTTCATAGAGCCCACCGCGCTTATGGAAATTATCCTTTCAACCCCAAGACTCTTTAAAGCGTAAATATTGGCTCTATAGTTGACTTCTGTAGGAAGAAACCTGTGCCCCCTTCCATGCCTTGGAAGAAAGGCCACACGCCTGCCAGAGATCTCCCCCACAACGATGCTATCCGACGGCATACCAAAAGGTGTAGAAACCGAAACCTCGTCCACCAGCTTAAACTGCTCCATCTCATAAAGGCCAGAGCCTCCTATAACTGCCAGATCCAGCTTCATGAAACACCTCACAGAAACTCAATAAGCTTTACATTCTTGACCTTGATCCTGTAGTTACCAAGTTCTGTTTTGCCGTAAAAGAACTTAGTCCCGTCCATCTTCATTTCAAAGATAGATCCGTCCTTGAGATAGAACCTCACCGTTACCCTGCCCTTACCATCAGCCTCACCAAACTCAGCCCTCTTTACCTTGCCAAAACTTACAGTAAATACAGCATCTCCCCTGTACCCACCAAAGTAAACCTGCCCCTCCCAACTGAACATCTGAACTTCAGAAGCCATCCCCTGGCGATCTGTCACCCTTGCAGTGTAATTCTTCTCAGGAATAGGGATGCTACTAAAGTTTTCAACCCCTCTACCACCAAGGGCTAACAAAGGCAGTGAGCACACAACAACCAGCAAAGGGTAAAACTTCTTCATCAGTTACCTCCTCCGAATTCAATGACTGAACCAACACTACTTACAGCAAGCCTGTCCCCAAGTCTGTTGTTCATACGACATGTGGGATAGAACCCCGTACAGTGACAGGGAACCACAAGCTCAGGGTCAAACTCCAAAATTCCGTTTATGGTCTTTTCCACATCGTCTGCAGAAAGAATGCTCAGGTGAAACCCTCCCAACACACAGAGAATCTTTTCCCCTGTCAAATTATGCATATGCCTAACCATGTTAACTATGCCGGGATGAGAACAACCAGCTATAACCACAAGCCCCTTGTCCTTCACGAGCACACCAAGTGCCTGTTCATCCACAAAGAAATCCTGCGTTTCCTTCCCATTCCTCACAACCTTAGCCGCCGGCCAGGGCTTTTCAAACTCAGTGGTCCTTTCAATCTCACCAGATATAAGAAAATAGTTATTAACCACAGTGGGAAGCCTTTCTTCCACGAAAATTATACCTTTTTCCTCATGGACTTTCCTATCAAAAGTCCACGGTCCTTTCTTACCTGCTGGAGTGACCACAAGCTTGGGATAAAACGCATCAGGATGCACATACAAAGACAGAGGCTTACCTCTTCTCTCTGCAAGGCCAGCAAAACCTCCGAAATGGTCAAAATGGCCATGGGTCAAAAATGCCCCCTCAATAGAATCCACATCTATATCCAGAGCCTCCAGGTTGTTCAAAAGCACCACAGGAGAATGAGAAGAATCCACAAGCATATTGGCATACTTCCCGTCCTCCCACACCTCCACAAACAAAGCATACCCATGCCCGGCCATTAGAGGCTTCTTGGTCTGCCCAGGACCAACCCTTTTAACAGGTCCGTGTGAGGGCAAAAGCACATCGTAATAGTTATCCACAAGTATCGTGATTTTCATCTTATCAACCGCTTTGGGCTTCATGGTTAGCCCTCCATGTTGTTTATATGCTCAACAAAAAGCATGCTTGTCTCCTCATCTATGTTGGTAAGATGAACCTCCTTCAGGCCGGTCTCTCTCTCTTTGAGAAACTTGTACACTTCCTCCAAAATAACCTTGGTCCCTTCCCTTTTTGGATAGCCAAAGATGCCCGTGCTTATAGCAGGAATGGCCACACTTGACAGGTTAAGTTCCGTTGCAACCTCCAAGGCACTTCTTACGGCATTTCTCAGCTTGTTCTCCTCATCTCCCTCGCCCCATTTAGGACCCACCGCATGGATAACATACTTCGCCTTCAAATTTCCCCCTGTGGTATACACGGCCTTTCCCACAGGACAGTAGCCTATCTTGTCACTCTCCTCCTGAATAATCCTGCCACCTTTTCTCACTATAGCGCCCGCCACACCGCCCCCATGCTTCAGATGGGAGTTAGCCGCATTCACAATGGCATCGGTGGTTTCCTCAGTAATATCTCCCATCACCACCTTTATAACTTTACCATTGGCCAGTCTCTTTTCCGCCAAAACCTTCATGCTCCACCTCCTTCATTCGGGAAGTGGATAGGCAATTATGTAGCTTCTCGCATTTCTTTTAAAAGGAGGCTCAACATTCATTATACACCACAGCTCTTTTCCCACCACCCCAGCAGCTTGAATAACCCCATCTACCTCCTCACTGACAATAACCAAACTATATCCGTAGAACTCTTCCACAAGCTGTAGAATTTCAGAACCGCTATATATAGGGACATTGCCTACTATAAATTTGTGCTTTGACTTGTTTTTTATTGCAAAAACCACCGGCTTTTTGCCCATCTTAAAAACCACAAGATTAGGGTCCACGTAAATGGCCTCTTCATAGTTCATAGACGGACCCCCCTTAACTATCCTAACATAGTTATAACCACCCCCTACACTTTCCGAAGAAAGCCACATATCACCGTTGCTATAGACCGCAAGCTTATGGGTATCTGTGGTAAACACAACTTCCTTATCTCCATCCCCATTTATGTCTCCATAATAGCACGAATACAGCTTGAAAACATCTGGAACACTTATTTTTTCAAGTTTTTTCAATTTTTCCCCTTCAAGCTTCATAACGTAAAGTTTCTTTTCAAAGAAGTCTTCATCGCTGAAATCAGTTCCTAAAATAGTCTCTTTTGTCCCATCAAGATCGGCATCTTCCATTGTAAGTATATAGTAAATTCCATCTTTAAAGAGCTTCATCTTCCCGTTTTCATCTATTTTTAAGATGAAAGAGACAGGTCCTTTGTCCATGTCGTACGCCGTGGCGACAACCTCCATACCTCCATCACCATCGGCATCCCCAACGGAAACATGAATAACATCTCCAACCCCACCATAATCGTATCTGGATATGACTTTAGGCTCGTAATCTACTACTATGGCGAAAAATATACTCTTACCGTTGGTGTAAACCACAGCAGGTAGTTTGACTCCACCCTCTCCCTCAACCGTTCCAAAGTCAGCACTCAGAACATAAACGGGAAGAGCCGCCACATCCCTATAATTTTCCATGTATATGGAACTTCCACCCTTAGTGTAACGCTTCTTTTTCGGACTTGGAGGTGCAGGCTTGGGAAACTCCACCTGAAATATGGGTAGAAAGGCAATTTCTATCCTTCTGCTGTTAACTACATCCAGGTAGCCCTGCTTTGTGTATTTGAATATCAACTTTGCCTTTGAACAATCCGAAACCCACGAAAGATTGGATAGGGATATCTTAAGCATCCTTGCCACTATATCGGACTTGTCTCCCTCTCCAACGAAACATACAGGAACATTGTCAAATCTAACCGCTTTCCATCCCTCTTTAGGTTTAACCTTTAAGGAAGATACCCTAAGAACAGAGTAGTTCTCCTCAACGGTTTCCACCTCTGCAAAAGCCAGAGGTGGACTCCATATGGTTATAGGCTTTCCAGTAGCGCTTTTTAAAACCTTCACAGGCCTGTAGATGGCAAAAACATCGTGTTTTTTCACCCCCAGTTTTCTTCCAGAATCAACGAAAACTCTCTTTCCTTCCACGGCTATGACTTTTGCCTCAACGGGAGAAAATCTCTTCACAACATTATCCACCCAGAAAGCCCAAGACTGCGCAGAAAAGAAAAAGATAACAAACAACAGTAGGACAGCTCTCATATCTACACTCCATATCAGAAAAGTTTAATGCAAGCAATAAAAAACGGGAGGGCCCTCTCGGAACCCTCCCGTTAAGTGCGCCAAAATATTCCCGCCTTAGAACTTAAACTTCACCCTCATAGCAGTTCTGAAGATATCATCAGCGTCATCCTTGGGATCGTACAAATCCATAGCATCTCCAGCAATGAGATATCCAGCAGTGAACTGGAAGTAAACACCCTTCATCCACTCATATTGAAGTCTTAGATCTATACTGGTACCAAGATAATCATCACTCTGCTTCTTCCCAGTGTGATCTATCCATTCAAGATCCTCTGCAGTAGCGATATAGCTAACACCCAACTCACCCTTAACCTGCTTCGTAGGTCTAAATAGAGCAGCAATGTATCCCATCATCAAACCTTTATCATAGAAATAAGGAGCATCGGAAAACTCACCGTCGTCAAGAGCTACACCTTCCCAGAAGATTGTTGAATACTTGCCGTTGTCAATATCAATCGCATCCCAATTGTCCAAGTTGTCATCATTAGCATCATCGTCTCCGGAAGCATAAATCCCAGCTACCCTAACACCAAACATATCGGTAAAATCATAAGTTACATCCGCATGCAGGAAATACGCACTTCTATCGTAATCCTTATCAGCAACCTTGTCATACAACTCACCACCAAGATATATAGCGTTTGCCCACACTCCCAAAGGACCAACTTTACCCTTAGCTTCTAAGCCAACATAATACCTTTCATCGTCGTAATTACCAGACTTATTAATACTGCTCCCAACTGAATCCGCCCTAAGATAAAGGCCAAAAGCCGTTAACTTAACTCCAGAGATTTTATAAGACAACTTTGCAAAGAACGCATCATGCCTGCCTTCCTGATCCCTCTTGCTTTCAGAGTAAGGCCTAAACCAAGCAAGCTCGTAACCTACAGGCCCGACATCACCATACATCTTGACTCCCATGGCAGTTTCAGACCAAACCCAGTAATTGAAACCAACACCCTGAAGACCAGCTCTAAACCTGTTCTTGAAGCTTACAAAGGGATTCTGGAAATCAAGATAGAGCCACCTGGTTTCATAGTTGTTTCCATCTCCAGAGTATTTACCACCCTTGTTAGGATCACCATACCAGATAGAACCAACTTCCATTGCCCACACACCAATCATCTTCTTGGCATCATCAGAAGCAACGAACCACATACGATACTTAGCGTTAGCATTAAAATCATCATCATGAGCATCATACAAATCCTTTTTCTCTATAACGTCCTTATTTACATAAATACCTTTACTGTGAGTAACATAAGCAGCCCTAAACCCAGCTTCAGAATCATACCCAAAGCTTTGCCTGAAATCTCCGTGGATTTTCACATTAAAAGCATACGCTGGCAAAGCAAACGCCAAAACAACTAACAAAGATAACCACTTCCTCATCCCCTACCTCCTTCTAAGAATTTTGTTATAGCCAAAATTTGCTGCCGGTATAATACACATTCTCCTCCTATTCTTCAAGCATCACCCCCCTTTTTTGAAGTTAAATTTGAGTTAAGAACACAAAGTAAAGCACATGAAAGCATTACCCTCTCCCTAAGGCTTGACTTAACCATGTACTCCTCATCGCTATGATCTTTGTCCCCTACAGGACCCAAACCATCAATCACAGGGATACCAGCATGGGCAATAATGTTGGCATCGGAGACACCATATC
>WGAU01000033.1 GCA_015494645.1 Aquificota bacterium | reverse complement strand
GTCCTGGATCTTTAGAGCTAACGATAGCCATCATTACGAAATTGTAGGGTTCTTCTCCGGTATGGTTTGGGTTGCTTTTCATACGTTCCTTCTGATAGGCAATGGCTGTTTCGTATCTGTGATGTCCATCGGCAATGAGTATTTTTTTGTTGGTTAAGCTACTTTGAATACTTTCCGTGGCTTCTTTTGATACCAAGAAGAATTCGTGCTCAACGCCGTCTTCATCGGTGAACTTGAACAGGAGTTCCAATGAAGCCTCTTCTATGGCTTTAAAAAAGTCTCCTTCATCTAAAGCTATACCAAAGACAGGGCTGAGATTCATTTTGGTGTGGGTGAACAGTAGAAAACGATCCTTCTTGGGAGCGCTTAAGGTTTTTTCGTGGGGGATGACGGAACCTTTTCCTGGTTCTTCAAGTTTTATTCTGCCAACTACCGCCTTTCTTATGAAACTCTTTCCTTCAATGTTGAACCTTTGATGATAGGCAAAAAAGCGCTCTTCCGGAAGTTGTTTAAGGATGCCCTTTTGTTTCCATTCTGCCAGATACTTGGCAGCCCTTGTGTATCGGTTGTTCTTTTCATCGTCCTCTGGAAAGGTTTTTCCTAAGATGAGTCTGACCACATTGTAGGGAGATAGGTGGTACAGGCGCTCTTGCATCTCTTCGTTAATAACATCGTAGGGAGGCGCAACCACCTCCCCGATAGAAACTTTATCCGAGTAGATGTACCCTTTGAAAGGACATACTACAGCCATGGGTTGCTTGCTTACCATAAGAGAGAAAACAGAGCAACCCTTAAGGAAAGGTTCTACTCCTCTTTCTTCCTCCTGCGTGAGCTTTCCACCACTTTAATAAGCTCGTCTGTTGATTTTTCTTTCAACGCTTCGGCGATAAGATACCTTATAAGTTTGTTGATTTTTTTTGGATCTCCACCACACACAGCGTTAATCAACCTGAAATACTTTTTGTTGAGCTTAATGGTCAACTCTTCGTATCTGGGACCTCCCCTCTTTTCCATAATAAACCTCCCTATTTTTTTGCAGCATACTACACTGAGTTTTTGCAATAATCAACCCTTTTTAATGATGAGTCCTATCTGCCTTTTCTTTGTCCTGTCTCTTCTATAGGAAAAAAAGTTATCTGAACAGTATGTACACATGTCAAACGCTTCAATTTTTCTAACACCAATCTTTGTGAGCTCTTGTATAGTTATTCTTTGTAAGCTCATCTTCAGCTTTCCGCTATCTGTTATAAATGCGTACTCTGGAAACACAAGTTTCAAATCTTCTCCTACTGTATAGCAGCATTCTCCAATGCACGGTCCCAAAAAAGCCTGGCATTCTTCTGGAGATATAGAATGTTCTTTTAGGATATCGTTCAGCCTTTCTATTATACCTTTGGCTAAGGGACGCCAGCCACAATGTAGAATGGATATAAAGCCTCTTTTCTTATGTACTAACGCCAAAGGTATGCAGTCTGCAGTGAAAACAACAAGGCCGATGTTTGGTTTGAAGGTGTAAAGACCATCCCCCGGTCCCTGAAATCCGGCCCGTTCCACCTTTCTTATGATGTTGGAATGTATCTGTGCTAAGTAGGCTACCTTTAGCTTTTCCAGTTCTAAGCTTTTCCTAAGCTTTTTCCATGACTCAAAGGCTTTCTCAGTATTGGTGCTTTTCCAGCTTAAATCGGAAGATGCATCGGTGAAGACTACGTAAAACTCGTCTAATCTTAACTTAAGCAACTATTCTCCAACCAAAGTTAGAATAAGTTTTCTATTTCTGGGCCTGTTGTCGCATTCTATGAAAACTATCTGTTGCCAAGTGCCAAGAACAGGTGTTTTATCTTTTATAGGAAAGCTGAAGGATGTTCCGAGCAATGCAGATCTGACATGAGAAAAGCCGTTGCCGTCCATCCAAGTGCGGTCGTGCTCGTAGGGTATATCCCTTGGAGCAATGCGCTCTATAGCCTTTATTAGATCCTTTAGCACTCCCGGTTCGTATTCTATGGTGGTTATTGCTCCTGTTGATCCGGGAAGTATCACGCAGCCAATACCGTTTCTTATGCCAGCTTCCTTTATCTTGGCTCTTACCATGTCTGTGATATTTACTATTTCGTTGCTGCCTTTAGTCTGTAGTTTTATTTCTGTATGGAGTACCATTCTCGCCCCCTTTTCTAATTTTTGCTTTGTATATATAACC
>WGAU01000032.1 GCA_015494645.1 Aquificota bacterium | reverse complement strand
TTTACAGGCTGGCCAGGGACTACAATCTGGAGTTCAATATCATAAAAGCAAGGGTCACCCCCAAGAAAGAAGGCATCCTGGTGATGGAACTATCGGGAACCCAAGAGAATTTTGAAAAAGGAGTAGAGTATCTCAACTCTTGTGGCGTCAATATAAAACCACTATCCAAGCAGGTTTCCTTGCTCAAAGACAAGTGTGTGGACTGTGGATTGTGCATTCCCTACTGTCCCACAGGTGCTCTTTTTGAAGACAAAGAAACCAAAGAAGTGATATTCTCCCATGATAAATGTGTCGCTTGCGAGGTCTGTGTGAAGGTATGTCCCTACGGTGCCATGGAGGTGGAATTGTAATTTGACAAATAGCGTTCATTTCTAAAGAATTCCCCCAAAACAAAAAGTGAGGGGGAAAAGATGCTTAGTGAGAGAATTTTAAGTGAAACGGAATTAGAGATTAGAGATCGTGTTAGGGATTTCGTTAAATGGGTTCCAAAACGGCTCATCATTGACATGGATGCAGATAAGGTGCGCTACCCTGCCGAGTTCCTTGAAGAGGCTGGTAGAAGAAACATATTAGGCATACGATTTCCCCAAAAATACGGTGGGTTAGGCCTTGGCTGGAAGGAAGAGGTGGTGGCCCTTGAAGAGATCGGAGTACTTGGAACCTCCTTAGCGTGCCTATACTCCTTAGTCTCCATAGTAGGCGAGGCCATAGATAAGTTTGGAACAGAAGAACAAAAGGAAAAGTACTTAGCTCCGATGATCGCAGGAAAGCTGAAGCCCGCCGAGGCCTTGACAGAGCCCCGTGGAGGTTCGGACTTTTTTGGCGCCACATGCACCGCTGAAAGGAAAGGAGACCACTTTGTGCTCAGGGGATACAAAAGGTTCATAGTAGGAGCCGAAGGGGCCGACTTTTTCTTGGTCTATGCAAAAACTGGTAGTTCCGAGGATCCCAAAAGGTCTATGACGGCCTTTCTCGTAGACAGATGTCCTGAAGTTGAAGTCAAGTACCTTTACGGACTGATGGGCACCAGGGGTGGTGGTACGGGAAGGATATTCTTCAACAATGTCAAGGTACCAGTTGAGAACATATTAGGTGGTGAAGCAGGAATAAACAGAGGAGCTGAGGTATTCTATCAGATGATGATACCTGAGAGAATGACCTCGGCTGCAGGGGCGCTGGGCATGGCCAGAGCAGCCCTTGAGGTAGCGGCTAAATACTCGGATAGAAGAAAGGCCTTTGGGCAGAAAATAAGGAGATTCCAAGCGGTATCCTTCAAAATTGCCGATAGTATCATGGAGCTTGATGCAGCAAGAGCACTGGTATATCAAACAGCCCAAGCTATAGACGCTGACGACGATCCAGAGAAACTCAGAAGGCTTGTCTCCGAAAGCAAAGCCTTCGCCACAGAAATGGCGTGGAGGGTTGTAAACAACGCTATGCAAGTGATGGGCGGTATAGGCTATACAAACGTCTACCCCATTGAAAAGATGCTCAGAGACGTGAGACTCATTATGATATGGACCGGCACAAACGAAATCATGAGGCTGATCATTCAGCACGAATTTTACAAAGAATTCTTGGCAAAGGGTGTTGAAGGAAGAGACATTGAAAAAGACGCACCAGAAGCCCACATGGAAGAAGAAAAGGTTTACGAGTAAGGTAAGGGGAGGTCTAACCTCCCCTTCTCTCTTTTTCAATCAACAGCTTTTTTAGTATCTTTCCGGTTGCACTCTTAGGAATACTGTCAACGAACTCCACTTCCCTCACTTTCTTGTAAGGCGCAACCTGTTCGGCAACAAAGGCCATAAGTTCTTCTGCGGTTAAAGAAGTTCCTTCTTTGAGCACCACAAAGGCCTTGGGAATCTCTCCCGCTTCCACATCAGGCTTTGGTATAACCGCAACATCTTTAACAGCAGGATGAGCCAATATCACCGACTCCAACTCAGCAGGAGCAATTTGGTAGCCTTTGTACTTTATCATATCCTTCTTGCGGTCAAGTATGTAAACGTAGCCTTCCTCATCTATACGGGCTATGTCTCCCGAAAGATACCAACCATCCGAAGTGAGAACCTTGGAGGTTTCCTCGGGTCTGTTCAAATAGCCCTTCATTATCTGGGGGCCTCTAATGGCAAGCTCTCCCACTTCCCCTACGGGAAGGGTTTTTTCAGGGTTCTCAACATCAACCACCTTGAGCTCCGTATCCGGTATGGGGAAGCCTACAGAATCTATTTTTACCCTACTCTTGTCCAGGGGACTCAAGGTTACTACAGGACTTGCCTCGGTCATGCCGTAACCTTGCTTCACTATTACGTGGGGTAGAGCTGCTTGAAGACGCTCACCCACCTCCACAGGCAAAGGAGCCGCAGCACTCGTTACGGACACAAGAGACGAAAAATCAAACTTGGCAAGATCCTTAAAGGACGCAAGGGCCAGGGCAACTGGAGGCACGATGTACGTCTTTGTCACCCTGTACTTCTGAATCATGTTGAGGAAAAGCTCAAGATCAAACCTGGGCATTATCACTATGGTAGCTCCAACAACCAAGGTAACATTCATAAGCACAGTCATTCCATATATGTGGAAGAAAGGAAGGAATGCGAGAACAACATCACCTTCCTTAATCTCACCGGTGCCAATGGTCTGCTTGACGTTGGCTGTAAGGTTAAAGTGAGTAAGCATAACTCCTTTTGGAAAACCTGTGGTACCCGAAGAATACGGCAGAACAGCAAGATCTTCTTTTACGTTGAGTTCAGAAGCCGTCCACTCCTTCCCCATATGCTCCCTTATCATACGCCACATGCCGTCCTCGGCGTCTGCAAGTATTATCTCCTCCAGTTTTGTGCTGTCCTTCACCTTCTCAATCAGAGAAGAAAGGGATTTTATGGTAATAATCAGCTTAGCCCTTGAGTCATTGAGCTGGTAATCAAGCTCCTTTTCCCTGTAAAGGGGGTTTAATGTGGTAACCGTAGCTCCAGCTGCAAGGATACCATGAAAGGCTATCACATACTCGGGGCAGTTGGGCATGTTTATAGCAACAACATCTCCCTTTGAAACACCCGTGGAGTTGAGGGCATGGGCAAATGCCTTTATATATTCAACCATTTCTTTATAGGTGATTTTCTTGCCATCGGTGTAGATCATAGCCACCTTGTCGGGACACTTTGCAGCCCTTTCAAAAATAAGCTCAAAGATTGGCTTTTCCTCTATAGGCCGTACGCTACCCCAAGGGCTTCTGAATATCATCGGCACCCCCCAAATTGTGTTTTGTTACATTTTATACCGCCACCTGAGCTGACCGCAAGCGGCAAGAATATCCTGACCACGACTTTTTCTTATAAAGGTGGAAAAACCAGCCTCTATCAGCACTTCCTGGAATGCGAGAACACGCTTCTCCTCAGGCCTTTCAAAAGGACAGCCCTCCCAAGGGTTAAAGGGAATGAGATTTACCTTGCAGCGCAACTTCTTAAGTAAGCGGGCAAGCTCCTTGGCGTCTCCAACAGAGTCGTTGAAGCCTCTCAACAAAACATACTCAAATGTGGGAGGTTTTCTCCAATGTTTAGTTTTCTCCGCGAGGAGCCGCAATACCTCCATCATGGGATGTCTGTTCTCTATGGGCATGATAGATCTTCTCTTTTCGGGATTGGGAGCATTCAGCGAGTAAGAAAGGGTCACCTTGGGACCTTTGGTGATAAGATCCTTTAGCTCTGGGATCAACCCAACTGTTGAAAGGGTTACCTTCCTATAAGAGTAACCCAAGGCATCGGGATGGGTTATGAGAGAAAGGGCTTTAACCACATTGTGGTAGTTATCCAGAGGCTCTCCCATACCCATCACGACGATGTTCGTTATCCTGCTATCACCAATTCTTTGAGCCAGTATAACCTGATCCACTATCTCAGCAGGGGTAAGGTTCCTTTTGAACTTCTGATGCCCCGTGAGACAGAACCTGCAGCCCATGCGACAGCCAATCTGTGTAGAAACGCATAGGGTAAGCCTCTCCCCATCGGGTATAAGCACGGATTCAACATAATCCCCTTCATCTGTCTCAAAAAGCACTTTCTTGGTCCCATCCAAAGATTGCAATACATCACTGATATTCAGACTAAAAAGCTGACACGATTTCTCAAATTCATCTCTAAGAGACTTTGGAAGATTCGTCATATCCATGAAAGAGTCCACAGGGTTCTTGTACAACCAGTAGGCAAGCTGGTTTGCCCTGTAGGGCTCCAACTCCATGTCCACAACGAGTTTTTTCAGTTCTTTAAGGGTGTAGTTCTTGAAGTTCAGCATGTCTTACTCCGAAGGCGCTAAAAACTGGGTATAGGGCATAAACATCCTCAAAGGATAACCTTCAACAGCCCTTTTCATATAACCAAGCCATATAGGCAAAGCCGCTCTGGCTCCTGTTTCCCTGTCTCCAAGGCTTCTATGATCATCATAGCCCACATAGACCCCCGTAGCTAAGTTGGGAGTAAAACCAAAGAACCAAGCATCCCTGTAATCATTGGTTGTCCCAGTCTTACCTGCTGCAGGCCTGCCTAAGGAAAGAGCCTTTCTACCTGTGCCTGTCTCCACTACCTTGCGCAACATGTACAGCATGGAATCAGAAATCATAGCATCCATGACATTTATGCAAAGGGGCTTATCGTTAAGCTCCAAAACTTTTCCGTCGTAGTCCTCCACTTTTGTTATGTATATAGGCTCGCAGAGATACCCCCCTTTTGCAAACACAGTGTACGCCCTCAAAAGCTCCCAAAGGGTTACCTCTGAAGAACCAAGAGCTATGGAAAGATCCCTTCTTAAGGGACTGGTAATACCGAGCCTTCTTGCCATTTCTATAACTTTGTCTATACCTATTCTGTCCACAAGGCGAACGCTTACGGTGTTTCTTGATAGGGCCAACGCCCTCCACAAAGGTATGGGACCCAAGAAATCCCCTTCGTAGTTCTGAGGAACCCAGTACCTTGGAAGTCCACTCTCTTTAGCCACAGAGGCCGGTATCTGGTAAACCACAGGGGCATCAAGAACCAAGGTGAAAGGAGTAAAACCATTCTCCAGTGCAGCAGAGTAAACTACTGGCTTGAAGGATGAACCCGGCTGCCTTCTGGCCTGCCAGGCCCTGTTGAACTTGCTCACAGCGTAATCGTAGCCGCCCACCATTGCCACAACGCCCATGGTGTTCAGATCAATGGAAAGGAGAGCTCCGTTCACCTCAGGTGGTTTCCAGAAGCGAATCCGCCCATCCCTGTCAAACCAGAACTTGACCCTCTGCTTAGGCTTAAAATAAACATTTTTGGGAAGATCCCAAATGGTATAGTCCCTCCCATCCACGTCCACTACAACGCTTTTCTCCGTAACCAACTTAACCCTTCCCACCAAGGGCTTGTAGGGCTGATCCTTGTCAATCAAGCCATGCCTCTTCTCAAGGTCTATCAGTCCCTTAAGCAGCTCCTCCCTTGCCAACTCCTGAAGCTTGTAATCAAGGGTAGTGTACACTTTGAGGCCGCCTTTAAGCACCTTATCCTGACCATACTTTTCTATAAGCTTTCTTCTGATGAACTCGTTGAAGTAGGGAACAAGATCCACTCTCCTTATCCTCTCTTTGGCAAGTACAATGCCCTCGGCAAGGGCAACACTATACTCTTTTTTAGTTATGAAACCCTCCTCGTACATCCTCTTCAGCACCCAGTTGCGCCGCTTGTAAGCCGCCTCTATGTTGAGATAAGGAGAATACCTACCCGGAGCTTTGGGTATACCCGCCAAAAGGGCACACTCTGCCAAGGTGAGTTTGTCTAAAGGCTTTCCAAAATAGGTCTGTGCAGCGGCAGCCACCCCATAGGAACCGTGGCCGAAGTATATCATATTAAGGTAAAGCTCCAGTATCTTGTCCTTGCTTAGGGTTCTCTCCAACTTCATGGCCAAGATCATTTCCTTAATCTTCCTTGAGATAGTCTTTTCTGGTGTAAGAAACATATTTTTCGCCACCTGCTGGGTTATGGTAGATCCACCTTGAACAAATTTTCTGGCCTTTATATCCGCTATAAGTGCCCTTATGATTCCCGTGATGTCTATGCCCTTATGCTTGTAAAATCGGGCATCTTCCGCGGCGAGAAATGCCAGCTTCAGCTTCTCAGGGATCTTATCAATGGGAACATATATCCTCCTTTGCACAAAGAACTCACCTATCAGCTTACCGTTCCTGTCGTAAACCTCTGTAACCAGAGGGGGTCTGTAGTTCAGAATCTCCTTTTTTGAAGGAAGATCCACGGTGTTCCACTTGATCCAAAGGAAAAGCACCACAGCTAAAGCAGAGAGTACCCCTACGGAAAGCACGAAGAAAAAGAACTTAAGGAGCCTCTTCATATTGGTGGATTACCTTTTTGCTCTATACTCCATAAGATCGGGAACCTTTCTGTCAAAGTATATGTTCTTGCCCGTTATGGAAAGAGGAACCCCCATTACCACATCAGCATCTATAACCCCCATATTTCTGGCCACCACCCCAGCACGGTACATTATCCTTGTATCCACGTTGTGGATAGAGGCAGTCTTTACAGCTGATCCCAAAGCTATCCCCATATCCAAAAGCCTTAACATACAGATGGGGGCCTTGAAATCTCTTAGCTCCCTCACCTCTTCAGGTCTGATACATCTTTCAAAACCGCAGCCTCCACAGTTAAGTCCCAATGGCTTGGCATCCTTAAGTCCTATAAGGATCATGGCATCCGATTTTTGTACGCTCTCTCCATCCCTGACAAAGAAGGGATCATCCGCCTGCAAGCCATGATCTATCATCCTCTCAGCGATTTTTTTGAGTTTTTTCCCAGTAACAATCTCCACAACCACATAGTTCTCACCTTTACTCTTTGGAGCTGTTATGGCCGAAACCGCCATAAGCTGAGCGATAAACTCGGCCACTTTCTCTATATCCATACCTTCCCTCCAAAAAGCTTTTTTAGTTTGTTGCGTATAGTATTTCTATGCAAACCTATAAGATTTGCTGCTTTTATCTTGTTTCCCTTGGTATAAGCAAGGGCTTCCTCCAACAACACCCTTTCTACCACCGTAATCACACTCTCGTAAAGGTCGCTACGATGCCCTATGAGCTTCTTTATATCCTTTCTCAAACCTCCAACAAAAGCAAAACCTGAGCTCTTGGCTATCAGTTCGGTAGGGACGTGCTCAAAACCTATTTTTCTAACCCCAAGATGGTTGCTAAGCATGGTAAAGATTGTATTCTTCAACTCTGCAACGTTTCCCTCCCATGGATAGGCCATGAAAAGGTCCATAACCTCCTTTGAAAATTCAGGCACCCTTCTTGCTCCTGTGTTCCTTTTGAAAATTTGAGAAAACAAATCCACGAAGAAAGGGATCTCTTCCTTTCTGCTTCTCAAAGGCTCAATGCCTATCATCCTCTTTGAAAGAATCTCAAAAAGAGACGGTGAAATGTTCGCTGAATCTCCCTGTATATCTCCCTCAAACAGAAAAATAAGGCGTGGAGGGATGTCACCGTTCATCATAGAGGAACAAAGCATATCCTGCATGCACCTGCACATACTGCTGAGGTTACTAAAAATCAGAAATTCATAACCTTGAGTAAACTTGCCCTCTACATCTTCCAATGAAAAGCCCTGATTGAAAATCCAGAAAGATTTTCCCTTCCTTTCAAGGGCATAACCTGTAAGGGTCTGTTTACCCACTCCCTTCTCCCCATAGACCACAAAGGGCATTCCATCCTCAATGCAGCCCTCTATTCGCTCAAGGGCAGACTTTATGGCTGTGCTGCATATTACCACATCCTCTTTGGCTACCCTCTGGGTTACCTGTCTTCTCAACCGCTTCAGAAATTCTTTTACCTTGGAAACCTCTATAGGTTTCTTCAGGTAACCCAAAGCACCTGCCTTAATAGCTGCGGACACGTTATCTATGGCAGGATTGGATGTAAAAACCACAAAGTTACCATCAGGAAACTCTTTTATGAGAGAGAATCCATCCCCATCGGGAAGATGCCTTGAAAAAAAGACCACATCAAAAGAGGTGTTGCTTAGATAAAACCTTGCCTCCGAAAGGGTTGAACACTCAAGAACAGTATGCTCCCTCAATCCTTTAAGTAAAACCCACCTCGCAGTAGAATCTGTATCCACAACAAGTATCTTCATAACGGCAAACGCATTACAAAAATGTTTTTTTCATCCTCCCTGCGGTATTCTATATCCCCTCCATGCTCCCTAAACACCTTGTAGGCCTTTGAAAGTCCAAGTCCCGTGTGGCCATCCTTTGTTGTAACAAAGGGATGAAAAATCTTTTCCTTCAAATCCTCTGGCACCTCATTCCCATAATCGCACACCCTGATCTCAAGAACGGCTCTCTCCCCCGGATGAAGCTTCCTTTCGTAATCAACGACCACTTCTATCTCCACTTTTCCTTCACGGGGCGAGGAGTCCACGGCGTTTCTGATCACATGATAAATTGCCTTAAAAAGCTCCAGAGGATCGGCTCTGAGATCTGGAACTCCCGGTATGTATTTTCTTTCCAGTGCGATCCTCTTGTCCTCAATATAGCCCGAGAGAGATGAGAGAGCGTTTTCTATAATCTTGTAAATATTTACTCTCATTTTACCTGGATGGGAATCCACCGCTAAGTCCAGAGCCTCCTCAACCACCCGGTTTAGCCTCAAAGCCTCCCTTTTTATAAGCTCTATCTCCTCAGAAAAGCCTCCGGTTTCCTCAAGGTAATTGCAGATGTTCAAAATGCCCGTAGATATGGGCTGTATCTGGGAAAATATTCTCTTCACAAGGTCTTCAAGGGATCTTGTAAGCTTTTCCCTCTCTTCCATTTCTAATAGCGTTGAGTAATGGGAGATATCCCTCAAAACCATCCCCGCCAAAGGATCTGATTGGGTCTCAACAGGAAATATGTCCACAGAGACCTTCTTCTTTCCTCTGGTATTGCTGAACCAGCCCTCAAGGTTTATGAAGGATACACCGGTGGAAATCACTTCTTTCACCTTCTTAAGAATCTCCGATCCCATGAAGGCAGAAATGTTGCAGCCTTCTATCCTCCCAACGGGGTAGAGATTGTAGGAAGCAGGACTTGCGTACAGAATCCTCCCTTCCCCATTTACCACCATCAAGGAATGGGGATAGTGGCTCACCAGTTCTCTGATGAGGTCTATTCCCTTTTCCATTTGCCAGATGTATATATACCCCATGCTTGTCAATAACAAGGTGCCCATCAAACGGTTGGATCTGCCAACTCCCTATCCCATAGGAGACATATACGCGTACCTCATAAAGGACGATCCTGTGACTGTAGTTGATGCAGGGGTTTTCACAGAAGAGGTGGAAGAAAGGTGGAGAATCTTCCTCAAAGAAAACGGCCTTGTTTTCAAGGATATAAAAAGGATCATCCTCACCCACGGACATTCTGACCACTACGGCTTTGCAAGGCGCTTAGCTGAGTTGTGCAACTGCAAAATACACATAAACAGACTGGACTGGAAGAAGGTTGAGGACAGGAAGGGCTTCTACGAAAGGTTGCTTTCCCACATGGATCCTCTGGGAGTACCAAGGAGTTATCTGGACGTATTTATAAAGGTCTTGGTGTGGGAAAAGGACTTCTGCTTAGACATCCCTGAAGATATGCTTGAACCCCTTGAGGATGGAGAAATCGTTGAGTTTGAACATCTTAGTTTCAAAATTGTACATGTGCCGGGCCATTCCATGGGACACATCATCTTGGTGCACAACAATTGGGCACTATCCGGAGATTTTGTATTCTCAAACCTTACCCCCATACCGGTGCTTGAAGCAGATGCAAAAGGCAAAAGAATAAAGACGGCCCTTTTATACATGCAGTCGGTTAAAAGGGTAGCGGAAATGGATGTGAAAACATACTTTCCATCCCACAGAGAAGACAGAGGCAACTTCAAAGAGGCCTTCAGGGCAATGCATGAGCGGATGAAACGCAAGGAAGAGTGGATACTTGAGTGCATCAAAGAAAAAGGAGGTAAAGCAACGGTCTTTGATGTGATAAAATGCATGTACCCCGATTACAAGCCTACAGACATCTACGTTAGAGCTTCAGAAATAATTGGAAGGCTTGACATCATGGAAAGCAAAGGCCTTCTACAATGCAGAGAGGAAAATGGGTTGCTCTTTTACTGCCTTTCTTGATCGCCTCAGGTGCACGCTCAGAAAGGCTAATTGAAGAGTCTCGCTATGAGGTCTATTTTACCTTCGTCAAGGTAGGAATTGTGGAAATCAAGCTTTACCACGATTACAACGGAAACTATAAGGTCCAATCCCAAGCCTACACAGTGGGCATCGCAGATAAGGTTTACCCCATAAAAGATAAAATCACAAGCATCTTCAACAGCAAAGGAACCGTCAGCTACTCATCAAACCTAAAAGAAGGAAAAAGGCACCTTGAGGACAAAATAAGCTTTTATCAAAACAAGGGTACCTTTGAATTTTACAGAAACGGGAAGTTAAAGCGAGTAGCTCAATTTGAACCGCCTCTTTTTGACTCGGTATCCGTGTTTTACGCCAATAGAGATAACATCTGCGGCGCCTCTGGGGTCAAGGTAACCGACGGGCAGAGAATTGGGCTATTCAGGGTAGTATGTAAAAGAGAGAAAAACTCTACCCTCGTTGAGGTAACTCTACCCGTTAAAAGCTTTCTGTTCCTCAGAAATGAGAAGCGTCCGGTGGTAATGGAAATGACAAAAGACATGGGGAGTACCCGTCAAAAGCAGAATACCCACTGCCTTTGGGCATATAACCCTTAGGCTTACGAGGTATCAGAGGTGGAAGTAGCGGTAATTGTAGGTGGAAACAACTCAGGAAAGACAAAAATAGCCCTGAGCATGACCGAAAGGCCTCCCAAGCTCTACATAGCCACAGGCAGGATCACAGACGGGGAGATGTGGAAAAAAATAATGGAGCACAAACGGGAAAGAAAAGAG
>WGAU01000031.1 GCA_015494645.1 Aquificota bacterium | reverse complement strand
TTCTGGTACTTAAACCTGACAGAGTAGTGGTAAAAGCCCCTTCAAGAACAGTCAGCATAACTGCTCAGTTCACCCACCCCATTGTGGGAAGTCCCCAGATGAAGCTTACCATAGAGAAAAGTTCCGCCTGCGTTAAGGGAAAGTGCACACCTGTAGAGTGGAAAACCGTGGATGGCATGAAGTACGAAACACAAATAAAAATCCAGCGCCCAGGAGTTTACCAGGTATTTGTGGAACCTAAGCCGTATTTTGAACCTGCGGAAGAAAAGTTCATACAGCAAATCACCAAAGTCTATGTGGAAGCCTATGGACTTGAGGAAGGCTGGGATCGTCCCTTGAAGCTTAAGGCAGAGATAGTGCCCCTTATAAAGCCCTTCGCTATATACGAAGGCAACACCTTTATTGGCAGAGTTTACATAAACGGCAAGCCTGCAGCCAACGCGAAGGTGGAAGTTGAATTCCTTAACGAAAAAGGTAAAAAGGTGCCCCACGATTCCTTCATCCCGCAGGAGGTGAAAACCGATGAGAAGGGGTACTTTATCTATACCATTCCATGGTCAGGCTGGTGGGGTTTTTCCGTAATAGGCAATGGTGGAACCCTCAAGGGAAAAAACGGGAAAAATTACCCCTTAGAGCTGGATGCGGTACTTTGGATAAAAGCCTTTCCTAAGCCTTAAGATAAAAATGCATATATCAGAAGGCGTTCTTCCTACTTGGCTTTTGGCCTCAGGATGGGCTGTAACCTCTTTGGGAAACTATATTGGACTTAAAAAATTAAGCAATGAAAATATCCCAGCATCAGCCCTTATTTCATCTGTTTTATTTGTGGCATCTTTAGTGCACATTCCGTTAGGTCCCACGAGTGTACATCTGTTGTGCAACGGACTGGCAGGGATAATTCTCGGGTGGGGTGCCTTTCCAGCCGTGTTTGTTGCACTATTGCTACAGGCCCTTCTCTTTCAATTCGGGGGATTGATAGTGTTGGGAGTGAACACGTTCAACATGGCAATGCCTGCAGTTATTTCCTATATTCTGACTAAAAGGCTTGTAGCAAAGGGGGATAGAAGATCCCTGTTGTTGGCAAGCATTATGTGTTCATGTATCTCTGTGCTGGGAGCAGGGATGCTGGTGTCAGCAGAGCTTATCACCACCCACAAGGCCTTTCGGGCTGCGGCCTATCTCGTTATAGCATCACATATGCCTGTAGCAGCCGTTGAAGCTGTTATTACCTATTTCTGTTTGCTATTTATAAAAAAGAACGCGCCTGAGCTTTTAGGAGAAGACTTATGAAGAAGCTGGCTTTGCTTATCTTAGTGTTGCTGACAGTATGGCCAGCCTACGCTCATAGGATAAATGCGTTCGCTGATTATTCAGAAGGCAAGCTTACCGTCATGTCTTATTTTAGTGATGGGACCCCTGTGAGAAACGCCAGGGTTACTGTAATAGACTCGAAGGGAACCATCGTGGCAGAAGGCTTTACAGATGCTGATGGTATCTTTTCAATTGAGCTTCCTCCTTCCAATTACAAAATAGTAGTCAACGAAAGTTTAGGACACAAGACAGAAACGGAAATAGTCTTAACTCCCAAGGAAAAAGGTATTCCTACCAAAAAAGTTTTGCAGAAAGAGCAGCTAAGTGGTGTTAGTCAACTTGAAGAGCGAATCTTGCAGAAACTGAACCAGATAGAGAAGACACTCAACAGAATAAGGGTGATTGAAATTATAGGAGGTTTGGGCTGGATAGTAGGAATTTTCGGAATTATAGCACTGTTAAAATCAAAATCCTGATCTTCATCATCCTCGCCTTCCTTACAAGCACAGTGCAGAACCTTAACATGGTTTCTGCATCGTTTGGATTGGCTGTGCTGCTTTCCCTTCTAAATATTAGGTCCATAGCAAAGCATCTGAGAAATCTTCTGTTCGCCAACACATTTATAGCAATAATTATCTTTATGGCCCTGGCGACTTACCCGGACAAGAAGGAAGCCCTTACGGTAAGCGCTTCTATCTTTATGAAAAGCAATTCTATACTGCTCTTTACGCTTTCTCTTATACTAACCACCAAAACTTCGGAACTATTAATGGCTCTGAGAGATATGGGATTTCCCAGTAAACTATCCGAGGTACTCCTCCTCACATTCAGATACATAGGAACATCCCAGAGAGAGATGGAGCTGGCCTTAAGAGCTGCAAAGGCAAGAGGATTCAGAAGGGAAACATCTTTGAGGTGTTATAGAACTTACGGATACATATTCGCCAACTCCCTTATAAAGGGATACTATCGCTCCCAAAGGGTTTACCAGTCTATGCTGTGCAGGGGTTATGATCCTTTTAGAGACAAGAAATCTTTTCGTGTCCGTGAAAAATAGACAGATTTTGAAGGGACTGAATCTACAGGTAAAAAAGGGAGAAAAGATCATCATTCTTGGATCAAACGGTGCCGGAAAAACCACTCTTATAGAGAGCATAATGGGATTTGTGAAACCCGACAAAGGATCAATTTTCTTCATAGGCAAAGAACTTAAAACAGAAGAGGATTTCAAATGCTTAAGAAGAAGTATAGGTTATGTTTTTCAGAATCCAGAGGATCAGCTATTCTCTCCAACGGTTGAGGAAGAATTGGCCTTTGCCCCTATCAATTTGGGAATCTCTTCGGAAAAAACAGAAGAGTTGATAGAACAAACTCTAAAGCTATTCAAAATAGAACATCTCAGACACAGGAACATTCATGATCTATCAGGTGGAGAAAAGAGGCTCGTATCCATTGCATGTGTGCTAACTATGAATCCCGAAGCACTTATACTGGACGAACCATCTGCTTATCTTGATGATGAAAATGTTAGACTCGTTGCACAGTTCCTAAACGAAACAGAAAAAACTGTAATTGTTACAACCCACGACAAAGAGTTTGTAAAACTCCTTGGCTGGAAAACCTACCTCTTGAAGAACGGAGTGCTTCATATCAGTTGAGCAACATAACCGTGTTGGTATTGCGGTTGTGGCTGAAATGGGTTCCCAAAAGGGCTATAAAACGCTTTCCTTTTTCAATGATTCCCCTCCTTTCTGCAAGGTGCATAAACTCCTTCACCATATCCTCAAAATTGTCGTAGAGCCTGAGGGCAGCGAAGGGCACAACTCCCCATACCACCGATAACCTGCGAAGAACCGCCTCGTCTGTAGTGCATGCTATTATAGGACATTTTGGCCTGTATCTCGCTATCCTGAGTGCAGATCTGCCCGTGCATGTAAACACCGCTATTCCGTGGGCGTCTATGTCTCTGGCTAATATAGCAGCGGAGTATGCAATGGCAGCCTCTTCTGTCAGTCTTGGTGGCTTTCTGTAAAAGGGATATATCTTCTCCGCTTCCTTTATAACCTTAGCCATCATATCCACCGCTTCCACAGGATACTTACCCACGGTGGTCTCGTCGGACAGCATCACAGCATCAGTACCGTCAAGCACAGCGTTGGCTATATCCGACACATCTGCCCTTGTTGGGAAAGGGGAGTTTATCATAGATGTTAGCATTTGCGTGGCAGTGATCACAGTTTTGCCTTTGTCTATGGACTGCCTTATTAGCTTTTTCTGGATAATAGGGACCTCCTCAATATCCACCTCCACTCCTAAATCACCCCTCGCAACCATTATGCCATCGGCGGCTTCCAAGATTCCCTCAATGTTTCTAACCGCCTCATGCCTTTCTATTTTGGCAAAAACAGGCTGCTTACCTCCGAAGCTCGCTACATACTTCTTGGCCATAAGTACATCAATGGGATCCCTGACGAAAGAAACCGCTATCAAATCAACTCCCATCTTCACCCCGAATCTGAGATCCTCCACATCCTTGTCCGTTATAGCGGGTATATCAAGATCCACACCAGGAAAGTTCACGCCTTTTCTTGCAGAGAGCACACCTCCGTTCACAACCTTGCACTCAACATACTCAGGAGTTACCCTCACCACCTCAGCCCTGATGGTTCCATCAGCCATGTTGACAAAAGATCCAACCTCAAGTTTTTCCAAAGCTTCAGGATGGGAAATGTAAATAAAATTATCGTTTACCCCTTCCTTGTAAGCCTGCTTGCTTATCTTTATAGTTTCCCCGTGATGCAAGGTTATCTTTCCACCTTTGAGA
>WGAU01000030.1 GCA_015494645.1 Aquificota bacterium | reverse complement strand
AGAGCCTCCCTTGGCATGGTTTCGTATTCGTCGTTCCAAATCATGACTACTACCCCCGTTTGGTTTGAGGAAAGACTTACATCCTTTTCAGAGGTATTTCAACTATTTTGGGGTGGGGACTGTTATCAAATCTCAGGGCCAGCCTCAGCACTTTTACAGATTGCGCTTCTTCTTTTCTTCCTGGGAAAAATAGGAAACCGTGAACTAATTCCTTGGGAGCTATAACTCTGTTTCTTAAAGTCTTGTGGGTGAGATCATCCTTGATTTTTTCCTCTGCTTGGGCCATGGATTGTGCTCCTCCGATGAGAATTCCTGCTGCTGCTCCTGCTGCTGCACCTTTTCCTGTGGCTTTTCCCACGTTTTCTCCAGAAACAATAGCTATGGCTGCTCCTATGATA
Source organism: Aquificota bacterium (assembly GCA_015494645.1). Taxonomy (GTDB): domain Bacteria; phylum Thermosulfidibacterota; class Thermosulfidibacteria; order Thermosulfidibacterales; family Thermosulfidibacteraceae; genus Thermosulfidibacter. The sequence goes on along the minus strand of WGAU01000030.1, from coordinate 37,101 downwards.
GCCCCCGCTGCAGCTCCCAGTATGGAAGGCTTTTTGGCTCCCTGCACGGCTTCTCCGATTTCTACTTTATCTTTAATCCTGTTGTACACCTGCTCAAAGCTTAAAAGAGGCCACCCTTGACCCTTCTCATCAATCAGGAAGGTTTGTTCCTCGTCTATAAGAATAGTGTGGTTGCCGTTGTTCTGTATAACCACCTGCACCGGTATTATTCCCGCCCCTCTTATGTCAAAGCCGAACTTTTCTTTGGCTATTTTAGGTTCAACGTAGGCTTCTGCGATGATATAGGCACCGTTAACTTCAACCTTTTTGCTCTGATACTGGGGTATCTTTATAGGCTGAACGGTTTCTTGATAGGATGAGCATCCCGTTAAAAGAGTTAGAAATATGGCTGCTGCGATGGTTAACCTCTTCATACCTTGCCTCCCTGCTTGGAACTATTAGGATAAGTGTGGCTTTTCTTGTGAGAATAGTCAAGCTTGACAGGAGGGATGGCCTGCTGTAGCTTTTTACAAGGTGGTTTGATTTTGAGGGAGGATGGGAGCTTGCTTAGGAAAGTAATTGTTTTCTTGCTTGTACTTTTCTTTCCCGTTTTATCCCAGGCACAACTTCAAAAGGTAATGGTTGAAAAGGGCGAGAGTTTTGTTGATTCGCTGGTTGACCATTACATAAGCAGGGAAGAGGCCACCCTTGTTGCTGGAGCCCTTGAAAGGTATGTGAATCTGCACAACGTGAGGGAAGGATTCCAGTACTTCATAGATTGGGAAAATGGAATTCCGGTGCGACTGGAGATTCCCTATGATGTTGGAGTTATCTACGATGTGGATCTCAGAACCTTGGACGTGATGGAGAAGAAAGGGAAGGTGGAGATAGAAAAGAGGGTATTTGTCGGGGTGCTCAAGGAGGGGGATTCTGTCTTTTATTCTATTTACGAGAAAACAGGAGACACCAAGCTTGCCTATCAGTTTGTGAGCATATTCAAGCACAGGATAGATTTTCACACATGGACCAGACCAGGGGATTACTATGCTTTTATATGTGAGCATTTGAGGGACGAGTTTGGGAACGAAAAGTACGGTAGGATCCTTGTGGCAAAATATGTGGGGAAGAAGGTAAAGGCGGAGGCGGTTTACTACAAAGGGGCCTATTACGACAGTAAGGGTTATCCGTTGAAAGGTGCTTTTTTGGCATCGCCCATTGGGGTTGATAGTTGGTTGAGAGCACCTCTGAGGTATAAGAGGATTTCTAGCGGGTATTCGTGGCACAGGCTTCACCCTATCCTCGGTATCGTCAGGCCCCATTTGGGAGTGGATTACGCGGCTCCCATGGGAACACCGGTTAAGAGTGTGGCTGACGGTGTGGTTATATACAAGGGGTGGTACGGTGGGTACGGTAGGTTAATAAAGATTAAACACAAAGGCGGTATAGTTACGCAGTACGCTCATTTATCGAGATACGCAAAAGGTATAAAAGTAGGTAGCAGGGTGAGGAAAGGACAGGTTATTGGTTATGTGGGAATGTCTGGACTTGCCACAGGTCCCCACTTGGACTTTCGCATAAAAGTGAACGGAAGGTTCGTTAACCCGCTTAGGTTCCTTGCAAGGCATTCAAGGGTTAGGGTGAGGAGGGTGGTTAAAAGGCGTCTTAAAGGCAAAGCCCTGGAGTATGTGAAAGCCCAGCTTGATAGGTTGGACGAAAGGGTTGCTCTCCTTATGAAATAGCTTTTTTCTATTCTTTGATCCTTCTGTTTTTGTCTATTCAATTTGAAAATCAGTTGTCGGTTGAGTATTTCATTCTTCAGATGATCTATGTAGTGTTTCATAGTACCACTGAGGCCCTTAAAGCGGAAGAGAGGATGTTGGAGTGTGGGTTATCTTGTGAGCTTATGCCTGTTCCCAAGAGTATATCTGCTGGCTGTGGTCTGTGCATAAAGACAGAGGAGCCTCTTGAAAGGGTAATGGAAGTTTTGAAAGGTTTGAAAGTGGAGTCTGTTTACAATGAGGGCTTTGAACGTTTGCTACCTTGACAACGCTGCTACTTCCTTCCCCAAACCGGAAAGTGTTTGGGAGAAACTTTTGGAATACGGGAAAGGTATTGGGGGAAATCCGGGGCGTTCCGGACACATACTTTCTGTAGAGGCGGCAAGAATTGTCTATAGGTGCAGAAAACTTATCGCTGAGCTTCTCAATGTGGATCATCTTGAACGTGTAATCTTCACCATGAACGCTACCTATGCGGCAAATTTTGCCATTTACGGATTGCTTTCTGAGGTTAGCGGGGGAAATGTTGTGGCCACTGCGTTGGAGCACAATGCAGTGGCAAGGCCCCTGAAGTACTGGTGCAAGAGAAATGGAATAGAGCTTCGTATCGCTGGGACTTCTCCTTCGGGCTATGTTGAGCCGAAAAGCATCCTTTCCCTCGTGGATTCGGAGACGAGGGTTATTTGCATAAATCATGCCAGCAATGTATTTGGCGTGGTTACGCCTTTTGAGGAGGTGGCTCGTAAGGTCAAAGTCCCTGTGGTGGTTGATGCAACCCAGACCTTGGGCGCCTATCCCTTTGATGTAGGAGATTTTGACAATGTCTTTGTTGTCTTCACCGGACATAAGGGGCTTCTTGGTCCTCAGGGGGTAGGCGGTCTGTTCATCCCTGCTGCGTATCAACTCGCTCCTATGATCAGGGGAGGTACGGGGAGTTATTCAGAACTTGATGAGCAACCCGATGTCTTGCCGGACAGGTTTGAGAGTGGGACATTGAATGTGCATGGCCTTGCAGGTCTTCAAGCTGGTATTGAGTGGGTAATTGAGAAGGGAGTGGAGAAGATTAGAAAACATGAGATGGGACTTTTTGAGTCTCTTGTTGAGGGACTTAAAGGTATATCTAAAGTGAGGGTTTTTGCCGATCTGGAGAGGATTGATAAGCGGGTGCCTGTGGTATCTTTCGTAATAGAAGGGATGGATGCTGCCCAGGTTTCTTCTGTCCTTGACAGGGAGTTTGGCATCGCTTCAAGGCCTGGGCTTCACTGTGCTCCGTGGGCGCACAAGGCCTATGGTACATATCCCAAAGGTACTGTTAGGTTTTCTTTGGGACCCTTCAACAGTGAAGAGGATGTGAAGCTTGCCGTTGATGCTGTGAAAAGCATAGCGGAGGGTGGAAATGGTTGTTGATGCGAGAGGATGTGCCTGTCCCAAGCCGGTTCTCATGACCAAAGAGGCCCTTGAGGGCATTGAAGAGGGCATTGTAGAGGTGCTTGTTGACAATCCCGCTTCTAAGGAGAATGTGGCGAGGTTTGCTCAGAAGCAGGGGTGCTCGCTTGAAATTAAAGAGGAGGAGTGGGGGTATCGCCTTATTATCACCAAGGGATACGCCTGTTCTCTACCTCAGGTTGAAGACAAAACAACATCCGATAAGGTCATGATCTTTTTGTCAGATTCCATGGGTGAGGATAGGGAGCTTGGCCAGATTCTAATAAGGGCGTTTATAGCGACTTTGAGAGAGTCTTCAGTAAAGCCTAAAAAACTTATCTTTATAAATCGCGGTGTCTATCTTACCACCGAAGGCTCTAAAGTGGCGGATGTTTTGAAGGAACTTGAGAGAGAAGGAGTAGAGATATTATCCTGTGGCACATGTTTGGAGTACTTTGGTTTGAAGGATAAGCTTGTGGTGGGAAGTGTGACCAATATGTACGATACCGTTGAGAGCCTGTTGGGATCTGCTTCCGTGGTGAGGATATGAAGGAAATAAAGCTTACCCAGATGGTTAAGGCCTCTGGCTGAGGGGCCAAGATAGGTCCGGCGGACCTTGCAGAAGTTCTGGAGGGGTTGGCTTTACCTTTAGGTGAGGAGGTACTTGCCGGACTTGGTGGTTTTGAGGATGCGGCAGTTGTAAAGGTAGCGGATGACCTTGCCCTTGTAGCTACTGTTGATTTTATCACTCCTGTGGTGGATGATCCGGAGCTTTTCGGCGAAATAGCCGCTGCCAACGCTTTAAGTGATGTTTACGCCATGGGGGGAGACCCTTGGTTTGCCCTGAATATCCTCTGTCTTCCCTGTGCTTTTCCTGCGGAGGTTGCAAGGGGCGTTGTGGTGGGAGGTTTGAGGAAGGTTAAGGAAGCAGGGGCATTCCTTGTTGGAGGGCACAGTGTAGATGATGAGGAGCCGAAATACGGATTGTGTGTTGTGGGCAGGGTTCATCCGGAAAGGGTGGTGAGAAACAGTACCCTTGAAGAAGGTGCTTTGCTCTATCTAACAAAGCCCCTAGGGGTTGGGATAGTTACCACTGCCATAAAGGCCGGTCTTGCTTCAGAAGAGGCGGTGGAGAAAGCTGTTGAGTCTATGAGGAAATTAAATAAAGAGGCTTCGTTGAAGATGCTTGAGGTGGGAGCTGTTGCCGCAACAGATGTTACAGGATTTGGCTTTATCGGCCATGCCCTTGAGATGTGCTCTTCCGGTGAGTTTGATATTGTGGTGGAGGTGGAGAAAATCCCTGTTATTGAAGAGGCCTTTGAGTATGCTTCCATGGGACTTATTCCCGCAGGAGCATACAGGAATAGGGAATACTTTTCCCAGAAGGTGGTGTTTGAAAGGAATGTGGGAGATTGGGAGATGGTCCTTTTTGATCCGCAGACTTCCGGAGGACTTCTCGTGGCCGTTCCCGAGGATAGGGCTGGACTGTACAGGTATCCCTGTGTAGGATACGTAGTTAAGGGTAGTGGAAGGGTGGTGGTGAGGTAGGCCATGAGGGCTCTTTACATGGGAAGGTTCCAACCCTTTCACAGGGGCCACCTTGAAGTAGTAAAAAGGATACTTGAGGAGAATGACGAGATAATTATTGCTGTGGGATCGGCTAACTTTAATTACAATTTGAAGAGTCCATTCACCTGTGGTGAGCGTATCTGGATGATCCATGAGGCTTTGGTAGAGGCAAGGATAGATTTAAAGAGAGTTTACATAGGAGCCTACTCCAACATAGAGAACAACGCCATGTGGGCTTCTTATATACGCTCCCTCTTTCCCCCTTTTAAGAGGGCTTATACGGGTAATCCCCTAACCCAGATTCTGCTTATGGAGGCTGGTGTTGATGTGGTTCCGCTCAAGATGATCAAAAGGGAGCTTTACTGTGCCACCACCATAAGGGAGAGGATGTTAAGGGGAGAGCCTTGGGAGGAGCTTGTTCCACCAGCGGTGGCAAGAATTATTAATGAGATTGATGGAGTTAGCAGGCTTCAGTATTTAGCAAGGAGTGAGTCCGATCCCCTTTCTTATTGAGGACCTTACATGAGAGTCTCTCTGCTTTTCGTTGGTGATGAAGTGGTGGACGGACTTGTGGAGAATACCAACGCTTCTTTTATGAAGTCCTTTTTGGCTTCGGTGGGAGTTAAGGTTGAGGATGTGGTGGAAGTGAGGGATGATGTTTCTATGATTTCGGAGCTCCTCAGGTTTCTTTCAAACTACGCTGATGGGGTGTTTGTGTGCGGTGGTTTAGGGCCAACCGAGGACGATAGAACAAGGGAGGCTGTAGCGGATTTTCTCGGGAGGAAGCTCGTCTTTGTTGAGGAAATTTGGCGTGACATACGCTCAAAGTTTGAAGCAAGGGGAAGGGAACCGAGGGAAGAGCACAAGAGGATGGCTTTAATTCCCGAAGGGGCCCGGTATGTTCTGAGTTCCAGGGGGCTGGCCCCTGCCTTCTGGGTGAGGGATAAAATTCTTTTGGCTGCCTTTCCTGGTGTGCCTTGGGAGTTGAAGGAGCTCTTTCCCAAAGTTGTGGGGGAGTTGTGTGTTATGGGAAGCGATTTTTTCAAGGTGTACAAGACCTTTGGTTTGAAGGAGTCTGAGGTTAACACTTTGGTTAAGGAAGCCCTTGGGACGTTGGGGGTAAGGTGGGGAACTGTGATCAGAGACGCTGAAGTGTGGGTGAATGTGAAGGGCAATGCAAAGCTGGAGGGACTTGTAGATTCTGTTTTGAGGAGGGCTTTGGGAGAGAATCTGTTTGGTATGGACGATGAAGAGCTTTCCCGGGTGGTGGGGAGACTCCTTGAGGAGAGAGGGCTTACCCTTGCCGTTGCAGAATCCTGCACAGGTGGACTTCTCGCTCATCTTGTAACCAATGTTTCTGGTTCGTCGGAGTACTTTAGAGGGGGTGTTGTGGCTTACCTTGATGAGATCAAGGAAAAGCTCCTTGGGGTGGATAAAAAAGACATAGAAAATTACACAGTTTACAGCCATGAAGTTGCCCAACAGATGGCAGAAGGGGTAAGAAAACTTTTGGGATCCCAGGTGGGGCTTTCCACCACAGGGATAGCCGGACCAGCGGGGGCACTTCCCGGGAAGCCTGTGGGATTGGTGTATGTAGGTGTGAGCATTGATGGGCGTGTGGATAGCTTTGAGTTTCGCTTTTCTTACGATAGATTGGGCAACAAGATGGCGTTTGCTAAGGCGGCGCTGGATGTGTTGAGGAGGCGTCTCAATTGAGGTTGTTTGTGGCAGTTGATATCCCTTCGGATATTAAGGATACCCTGCATAAAGAGGCCATGAGGTTGAAGGACTATGGTATAAAGGCTTCCTATCCTTCCAGGGAGTCTTACCACATAACTTTGAAATTCTTAGGAGAAGTTGAAGAGGTCAAGGTGCCAAATATAGTTTCTGCCCTTAGGGATTGTTCTGGTTCGGTTGGTCCTTTTAGGGTTAGAATAAGAGGTAAGGGAGTCTTTCCGGGGTTTGTCCGGCCAAAGGTGGTTTGGTGTGGGGTTGAACTTACCGATGAACTTGCTAAGCTGCAATCTTTAGTTGAGAAGTCCATGGTCTCTTTGGGCTTTCCTAAAGAGAGAAGAGCGTTTCATCCCCATATCACTTTGGGCAGATTGAAGAGGCTTTCTCCGGATGAGAGAAGGTTTATAAGAAGCTTTTGTGGTGAGGAGAGGCTTTACGGTGAGTTTGTTGTGGATAATATTGTCCTTTATAGGAGTATTTTGAAACCTGAAGGGGCACTTTACGTTAAGCTTGAGATAGTAGAGCTGGGAGGTGGGGGATGAAAAACGATTTAGAAAAGGAACTGAACCTTGTGGACGAAGAACTGGAGTTTCTTTTTGAGAGATTAGAGGAACTAATACACAAAAGAAAAAGTATAGTAGACAGGATGAGACAGGTGGCTCCAGAAAAGGCTAAAGAGAGGGAGAAGTTTATTCGTCACATAAAAGAGAGGAGATGACCCTTAGAGAAGAGATAGAGTCTTGGGAGAAGAGGTTTCTACACCCCAAGGCAGCCAAGAGTGCAGAAAGCGCTGGAAGATTGATAGAGGAAATAGAATGTGATGTAAGGACCTGTTTTCAGAGGGACAGGGATAGGATCCTACACTCCAAGTCTTTCAGGAGGCTCAAGCATAAGACTCAAGTTTTTCTTGCACCCCTTGGGGATCATTATAGAACCCGTCTTACCCATACTTTGGAGGTTTCTCAGATAGCAAGGACCATATCCAGGGCCCTTAGGTTAAACGAGGACCTTACAGAGGCGATAGCTTTAGGGCACGATCTTGGTCATACTCCCTTTGGGCATGCGGGAGAGGAGGTCTTGAACAGGCTTTCTAAGGAAGGGTTTCACCATGCGCGGCAGAGTCTTAGGGTTGTGGACATTCTGGAGAGAAATGGGAAAGGTTTGAACCTCACTATGGAGGTGAGGGACGGAATTCTTAAACATTCTAAAGGACTTGGGGCTATCCTTCCGAAAGATGAAAACAGGCCTCTTACCTTGGAAGCTGAGGTGGTAAGAATTTCGGATATAATAGCCTATGTAAACCATGACATAGACGATGCCCTGAGGGCTAAGCTCATCTCGTTGGCCGATTTGCCTAAAGAATGTGTGGCCTTTTTTGGGGAAAGTCACGGTGAGCGAATAGATGCCATGGTTAAAGATGTGATTGAGACCACCAGAAAGATGGGTTATCAAAGGGTTTCCATGTCCGAGGAAGGTCTCCACCTTTTGCACAGACTCAGGAAGTTTCTGTATGAAAGGGTTTACAGAGCTCCACAGGTGAGGGAGGAGTTTAGAAAGGCTTATGGTGTTCTTGAGTCTCTGTTTTGTTATTTCTGCGAGCATCCTGAGGCTATTAAAGGTTGGAGTAGAGAAGAAGATAGCGTAGAGAGACGAGTGGTGGATTACCTTTCGGGCATGACAGATAGATACGCCTTGGAGCTTTACAAGGCGATTTTCCTTCCAAAACCATGGAAACAGGAGGGGCTGATATGAAGCGTGAAAGGAGTGCAGAGCTTTACGAAAAAGCTAAAAGGTTTCTTCCCGGTGGTGTCAATAGTCCTGTAAGAGCCTTCAAATCTGTTGGTGGTGATCCGTTCTTCGTAAAAGAAGGCAGGGGTTCCAAGATATACGATGTGGATGGGAACGAGTATATTGATTACGTTTGTTCCTGGGGACCTTTGATATTGGGTCACGCCCATCCTGAGGTGCTCTCTTTCGTAAAGGAAGTTGCAGAGAAGGGAACTTCCTTTGGTATACCATGCGAGCTTGAGGTGTCCATGGCAGAGGCGGTGGTGGAAGCGGTTCCGTCTATTGAGAAGGTGAGATTTGTAAACTCCGGAACTGAGGCAACCATGAGTGCCATCAGGTTGGCCAGAGGATACACCAAGAGGAATAAAGTGGTAAAGTTTGAGGGATGTTACCATGGCCATGTGGACTATCTTCTGGTCAAGGCAGGATCGGGCGTGTTGACCTTTGGAATTCCGGGAACACCTGGAGTGCCCGAAGATTTTGCCAGACACACTCTATTAGCGAGGTTTAACGATCTTAGCAGTGTGGAGAGCCTTTTTGAAAAGTACGGGGAGGACATAGCCTGCGTTATACTGGAACCTGTTATGGGTAATGCCGGGGTTATTCCGCCTAAGGAAGGCTTCTTGCAGGGCTTGCGGGAGATTACAGAAAGATACGGCGCCCTTCTCATATTTGATGAAGTGATAACGGGATTCAGGGTTTCCTACGGTGGTGCGCAAAAGCTTTATCAGGTAGAGCCGGATCTCACATGCCTTGGCAAGATCATAGGAGGCGGTTTTCCTGTGGGTGCGTATGGGGGAAGGGCAGAGATAATGGATCATGTGGCTCCCGATGGTCCCGTGTATCAGGCCGGAACCCTTTCCGGTAATCCTGTGGCCATGGCGGCTGGTTTAAAGACGTTGGAGATCCTCAGAAGAGACAACCCATATGAGGAGTTGGAAAGAAAAAGAAAACGCTTGGCAGATGAAGCCAAAAGGCTATTTGAGGCCAAAGGCATCCCTGTGTGGATTAATGGTGTGGCTTCCATGTCCTGTATATTCTTCACTGAAGGGCCGGTGGAGACCTATGACGATGCGGTCAAGAGTGACACTAAGCTTTACTCCAAGTTCTTCTGGGCCCTGCTGGAAAATGGAGTATATTTTGCCCCCAGTCAGTTTGAGGCGGCCTTTGTTTCCGTGGCCCACACTGACAAGGACATAGACAGAACCCTTTACGCCATTGAGGCGGCGCTTAAGAAAATTTAGGAGGTTGGATCGTGGAGTATATTTTTCTGTTTCTGAGCAACTTTGGACTGGTCTTTCTGTTCTTCGGAGTCATATTCATTGCCTCTGCCGTTAAGGTTTTGAGGGAATACGAGAGAGGAGTCATATTCAGGTTTGGAAGGTACCATGCTACCAAGGGACCGGGGCTCATCATAGTGATTCCCTTTATAGACAAGGTGGTTAAGGTGAGTTTGAGGACGGTGGTTATGGATGTGCCGCCGCAGGATGTTATAACCAAGGACAATGTTTCCATAAAGGTGAACGCTGTGGTTTATTTCAGGGTGGTCTCCCCGGAGAAGGCGGTTATAGAGGTGGAGGATTATCTTTATGCTACAAGCCAGCTAGCCCAGACCACCCTCAGAAGTGTCTTGGGAGAGGTGGAATTAGATGAGATACTCAGCCACAGGGATAAAATCAATGCAAGGCTTCAGAGTATACTGGACGAGCACACCGATCCTTGGGGCATTAAAGTAACCACCGTGGAGATAAAGCATGTTGATCTGCCTCAAGATATGCAGAGAGCCATGGCAAGGCAGGCGGAAGCAGAAAGAGAGAGAAGGGCAAAGATAATTGCCGCAGAGGGAGAGTATCAGGCGGCCAAGAGGCTTGCTGAAGCGGCTGATATTATAGGGGAGCATCCCGTGGCCATTCAACTTAGGTATCTTCAGACCCTTGTGGAGATAAGTGCTGAGAACTCAAGCACCGTGGTTTTTCCCATCCCCATAGAGCTAATAAAAGGGTTTATACAGGAGAAGAAGTCTTAAAACTTAGTTTGGCATAAATGCAATGGAGTTCAGTTGACTGAGATATGGGTAGTTGTTAAGTAAGTGCTCCGGGAGGATCCGGTGAAGTTGGATAAAGAGACGGGTGGTCTTTTAAGAGAGCTGGTGAGGTTAAGTGCTATAGGCTTAGAGCTTGTGATTTCAATTGTAATAGGTTTGGTACTTGGTCTTCTTGTGGATAAAAAGTTTGGAACCTCCCCGTGGGGTATGATGGCTTTTTTATTCTTGGGATCGTGGCTGGGTTCAGAGCGGTATTTAAAGAGGTTAGGAGAAGTTTAAGGCGAGATGGGGGAGCACAAGATAATAAGGAGGATGCAGGTTAAGGGGTTTTGGCTCGCAGGTCTGTTTATTCTTTTTAGTATGCTGTTTGGAAGGTGGGACGTATTTTTAGGGGTGCTTGTAGGGTCCCTTTTGGCTTGTGGAGATTTTTATATTTTGTGCACCGTTTGTAGAGAAGTTGTTGAGGCGGGATCAAGTGTCCTGTTTTGGGGCGTTCAGGTTTTCAAGTATCTGTTTATGGCTGTTGTACTGGGGGTGTTGTTTTACTCAAAGGCGATTAACCCCATAGCCACTGTGGTGGGGTTGAGCTTAATAGTGCTTATCCCCTTCACCGAGTTTGCCAGGTTGAAGAACATTTAGGAGGTGCAGGAGGATGTATGAACCTTTTATACTTAATCCCTTGCCCCATAAATACTTTCATATAGTATTGGCTCTTTACGTCTTTGTTCTTCTGGTGGTGCTGTCTTTCTTTGCTACTAAAAGGCTTTCCTTGATCCCCTCTGGAGTGCAGAACCTAATGGAAGCTTATGTTGAAGGAATGTACAATTTTATGGATGGTATAATACCGGGAGATGTAAGGCCTCATGTGCCCCTTATAGCCACCTTGTTTTTATTTATCCTATTTTCCAACTGGATGGGTAACGTTCCAGGGTTTATATCTCCCACAAGTAATTGGAATACCACCATAGCACCTGCTATTGTGGTGTTTGTCTATTACCATTACTGGGGAATAAAGAAGCATGGTCTTGTGAATTATCTCAAGCATTTCGGTGGGCCTGTTCCTTGGATGGCTCCTGTTATGTTTATTTTAGAGAGTATCGGCCATTTTGCCAGAGTTCTTTCCCTTTCTTTGCGTTTATTTGGAAACATTATGGGTGAGGAAACCTTGGCTTTGATTCTTTTTACTTTGGTACCTCTGCTTGTTCCCATACCTCTTATGTTTCTTTCCTTGTTCTTTGGTCTCGTGCAGGCCCTTGTGTTTACTTTGCTTTCAATTGTCTATATAGCTCTGGCTGTTGAAGAGACAGAAGAGCACTAATACTTTTTAAAGGAGGGTGTTGATGTTGAAGAGGGTTCTCAGGTATGGAGCTGCGGTTTTAGGGGTTGTGCTTTTGGCCCTTCCAGCCATGGCTGCTGAGGGTGAAGTGAAGGTGGCAGCCCTCAATATGTTGAAGTTTGCCTCCTTGGCGGTGGGATGGGGACTTGGCTTTGCCGCCGGTCTTTGTGGAATTGGTCAGGGCTTGAGCGTTAAGGCGGCTATGGAGGGTATAGCCAGGAATCCCGAAGCCGCTGGTAAGATCCAGGTGGCTATGATCATCGGTTTGGCCATGATTGAGGCGCTGACCATTTACGCCTTGGTTGTGGCTCTGATCGTGCTCTTTGCCGATCCCTTCAAGGCCGTTGCCGTTATAGCTGGTGGAGCCCACTAAGAAAGTAGATAAAAGATTGGAAGGGGGCTTGAGGCCCCCTTTATTATGGGCTATTTTTGTGAAAGTGTACACAAAAGTTATGTGGGGTGAGGGAAATGAGAAAGTGGAAGATTCCTGAGGTTACCATATCAAGGCTTTCCCTTTACCTGCGTTGTCTTTCTGAGCTGGAAGAGGAAGGAGTAGAGGTTATCTCTTCTGCGGAGCTGGGAAAGAAATGCGGTATAAATCCCGCCCAGATTAGGAAAGATCTGGCTTACTTTGGAGAGTTCGGAACCAGGGGGGTAGGGTACTACGTAAAGGATCTTAAAGAGGATCTGAAGCGTATAATGGGCTTGGATCGGGAGTGGGAGGTGGCCCTTGTGGGAGTGGGCAACCTTGGCAGAGCTCTTCTTTCCTATCAGGGATTCAAGCGGCATGGGTTCAAGATAAGTGTTGCTTTTGACAAGGTGATAGACGAGGAGAGAAAGAAAGCCGTTCCTGAGGGGTGTGAGCTGTACCATGCGTCTATGATGGAAGAAGTTATCCGTAAGAAGAAGATAAAGATAGCTATAGTGGCTGTACATTTTTCCGAGGCACAGAGGGTGGTTGACGCCTTGGTGAAGTCCGGTATAAAGGGGATTCTGAATTTCGCACCGGTGAGGCTTAGCGTGCCTAAGGGGGTAGTAGTGAGACATATTGATTTGGGAATTGAGTTGGAAGTTTTGACCTTTTTCGTCAACACCAAGATGTACTGATGAAGAAGATATCGGCTGTAATAAGGCCCTTTAAGCTGGATGAGCTTAAGGAAAGGTTGGAAGAGATAGGTATTAGGGGTATAGTGGTTACAGAGGTGAAGTATTCCGATTTTGTGGAGGGAGGGGATCCGTCTCTCAAGGAGCTCGGTATTTCTTCTGACTTTTTGCCCCGACTGTTTGTTGAGACGGTGGTTCATGATGATGCGGTGGATGAAGTTGTGGATGCTTTCTTGAAGTGTGCCGGTAGGGAAGCTGGAAGTGAGACACTGTTGGTAATGGATGTGCTTGATGCTGTTAGGATAAGAACAGGAGAAAGGGGCGAGGAGGCCATTTGAGAATAGCACTGGCTTCTGATCACGGGGGCTACAGACTCAAAGAGTTTGTTAAGAGTCTGCTTCAAAGTTTGGGCCACGAGGTCTTGGACTTTGGCACCCACTCAGAAGAGTCTGTTGACTATCCGGAGTACGCTGCCAAGGTGGCGAGGGCCGTTGCGAGGGGAGAGGTAGATAGGGGGATCCTCTGTTGTGGTACGGGGATAGGCATGAGCATAGTTGCCAATAGGTTTCCCAATATTAGAGCCACATTGTGCCATGACGAGTACACCGCCAGGATGAGCCGTCTTCACAACGATTCTAATGTCTTGTGTATGGGTGGGAGGGTGCTTTCCCCTGATAAAGCGGAAGCCATTGTCAAAATTTGGCTTACCGAAAAATTTGAGGGGGGAAGGCATGCAAGAAGGCTTTCAAAGCTTGAGGAGATAGAGAAAGCCGTTTGTGAGGAGGGAGGCTTAGATGAAGCATCTTAGGGTTTGGGAGGTAGATCCAGAAATAGCGGAGGCAATTTTAGGGGAGTTGGAGAGGCAGGAGTACAAGCTTGAGATGATTGCCAGCGAAAATTTTGCAAGCACTGCTGTAATGGAGGCTCAGGGCTGTGTAATGACCAACAAGTATGCGGAGGGGTATCCTGGAAAGCGTTATTATGGGGGGTGCGAGTTCGTTGATGTTGCAGAGAGGTTGGCTATTGAGAGGGCTAAAGAGCTTTTTGGAGCGGAACATGTGAACGTTCAGCCCCATTCAGGTACCCAAGCCAACATGGCCGTTTATATGGCAGTGTTGAAGCCTGGAGATACCATACTTGCTATGGACCTTGCCCATGGTGGACACCTTTCCCATGGAGCCAAGGTGAACTTTTCCGGAAAGCTGTACAACGTGGTCTTTTACGGTGTTAGAAGGGACACTGAGACTATAGATTACGATCAGGTTAGGGCTTTGGCCAAGGAGCACAAGCCCAAGCTTATAGTGGTTGGGGCAAGTGCCTATCCGAGGGTTATAGATTTTGAAGCCTTCAGAAAAATAGCCGATGAGGTGGGAGCGTGTGTTATAGCTGACATTGCCCACATAGCTGGTCTTGTGGCAGCGGGAATCCATCCATCTCCCGTTCCTTACTGTGAGTTTGTCACCACCACTACCCACAAAACCCTCAGGGGACCCAGAGGCGGTCTGATTATGTGCAAAGAAGAGTTCGCAAAAGATATAGACAAGACGGTCTTTCCCGGTATTCAGGGTGGCCCTTTGATGCATGTCATCGCTGCTAAGGCAGTGGCGTTGAAGGAGGCTCTTACTGAAGAGTTTAAGGAGTATCAAAGGCAGATAGTTAAGAACGCAAAGGTTCTTGCCAACAGACTTGTCAAGCACGGCTTGAGGATAGTTTCAGGCGGCACAGACAACCATCTCATGCTTGTGGATCTTAGGCCTATAGGCATTACAGGTAATGTGGCTGAGAAGGCTTTGGAAGAGGCTGGTATAACGGTAAATAAGAATATGATTCCTTTTGATCCTGAGAAACCTACCGTTACCAGTGGAATTCGCATAGGAACTCCGGCTTTGACCACTCGTGGCATGGGCGAGGGAGAAATGGAGGAGATAGGCGATCTCATATCTTACGTTCTCAAAAACATAGATAAGCCAGAGGTGCGCAAAGAGGTTAAAGAAAAGGTTAAGTCCCTGTGTGAGAGATTTCCTCTCTATCCGGATCTTCTCAAGCAGTACAGGAAGGCCTTGGGAAAGGAGTAGATGGAAAGGCCTCCTTGGGATAAGTATTTCCTTGACATAGCGGAGCTTGTCTCATCTCGCTCCACCTGCCTTAGGCGTAAGGTGGGGGCGGTTCTGGTCAAGGATAAAAGGATCTTGGCTACTGGCTACAATGGCCCTCCTGCTGGTATAACCCACTGTTCAGAAACTGGGTGTCTCAGGGAGCGGCTAAAAGTCCCTTCGGGCCAGAGACACGAACTTTGCAGGGGATTGCATGCAGAGCAGAATGCCATTATACAGGCTGCCCTGCACGGAGTCAGTGTGAAAGGAGCTGCTATTTACACCACTACCTTCCCCTGCGTGATTTGTTCTAAAATGCTTATCAATGCTGGGGTTAGGGTCATCTATTACAGGAAGGGCTATCCCGACGAGCTTTCCCTCCAAATGCTTGAAGAGGCGGGGGTGGAGCTGGTCAAGGTGAAGTGATGAAGTGCCCCTTTTGTCTTTCCGGTGATACCAAGGTAGTGGAGACCAGAACGGGCAGGGATGGATTTTCCATACGCAGGAGAAGGGAGTGTATGACCTGTGGTAGAAGATTTACCACCTTTGAGCGCATAGATGACACCATGCCTATGGTTGTTAAGAAGGACGGTAGGAGGGAGCCTTACAACAGGGATAAGCTTTTGGCGGGGATAAGGAAGGCGTTTGAGAAGAGGCCTGTAAGCGTGGAGAGGCAAGAAGGCATAGTTGACGAGGTGGAGCGTTATCTTCTCAATTTGGGGGAAAGGGAGGTTCCCACAAGTTTAATAGGTGAGAGGGTGATGGAGCTTATAAAGGAGGTGGATGAGGTTGCCTATGTGAGGTTCGCTTCAGTTTACAGGCAGTTCAGGGATATATCCGATTTCTGGGAGGTTCTTAAGAAGCTGGTGAAGGAGCAGAATGGAGGGTAGTCTATCTCCGTCAAGGATCATAATAGGTAGTTTTGTCCTTGCCATACTCTTTGGAACCTTTTTGCTAATGCTTCCCATTGCTACGGTGGATGGGAAGGGTTTGTCTTTTGTGGATGCCCTTTTCACCGCCACCTCAGCTACCTGTGTAACGGGTCTTGTGGTGGTGGATACGGGCAGTTTCCTTACCCATTTCGGTCAGCTTGTGGTTCTCTTTCTCATACAGGCTGGGGGCTTGGGTATAATGACCCTGTCTGCCTTTTTCGCCGTGGCTTTTGGCGTGAGGATGTCCTTGAGAGGGAAGCTTATCCTTCAGGATGCGTTGAATTTTTACGATATGGATACCTTAGGAAGCCTTCTTGTCCACATATTCCTCTTCACTTTTGTTATAGAAGCCTTTGGCTTTTTGCTTTTGACTGTATCTTTTTTGGCAGGAGGAATGTCCTGGGAAAGTGCTGTTTATTCGGCCTTCTTTCATTCCATTTCTGCTTTTTGCAATGCGGGCTTTTCCCTCTATTCCGACAGTCTTACGAGATTTGCAAGCTCCGTTGTAGTTAACTTGACGGTTTGTTTCCTCATAGTTTCTGGAGGCATAGGATTTCCCGTGCTTTACGATCTTTACAGGTATTTTTTGAGCAAACGGCAGGGCAAGCGTTACGTATTGGCCTTTCACACCAGAGTGGTTCTTTTCATGACTTCAGTCTTGATTTTGCTTGGAACCGTGGTGATTTACGGCCTTGAGAGCAACAATGTGCTTTCTCACCTTTCTTTTAAAGGGAAGATCTTGGCCAGCCTCTTTCAGTCGGTGACTCCCAGAACGGCAGGATTCAACACCGTGGATATAAGCGCTCTTAAAGAGACCACGTGGTTCTTTCTGATGATTCTTATGTTTATCGGTGCGTCTCCGGGAGGTACCGGCGGGGGCATAAAGACTTCCACTTTTTTGGTAATCTTACTGAGTGTAGTAGCCATAGTGCGTAACAAGAGAGATGCGGTGATCTTCAAGCGCAGAATCTCCGATGAGATCATACACAGGTCTGTGGCCATTGGTTTTCTGGCTTTGCTTTTGGTCTGTTTAGGTACTTTTGTGGTTTCGCTGATAGAGAAACAGTCTTTGATCAAGGTGGCTTTTGAAGTAGTTTCCGCCTTTGGAACGGTTGGACTGAGCACAGGCATAACTCCTTCTCTTCACCCTGTTTCAAAGCTCATCATTTCCCTTATTATGCTCATTGGAAGGGTGGGTCCCCTTACCGCTGTGGTGGCCATGGCGGAGGATGCCGAGACCCAGAGGATAAGGTATCCAGAGGGGGAGATCATTGTGGGCTAAGATCATTGCCCTCTTCGTGCTTTTCAACCTTTCCGCCTTTTTTTCCGGATCTGAGACAGCTTTCTTTTCTATTGACGATGTGGCAGTTAAGAGCCTTGACAGGGATAATACCATCTTTTCAAGGATCATGCTTTCCCTTCTACGCAACAGAGAAAGGCTTCTCACCACGGTGCTTTTGGGAAACGAAATAGTGAACGTGGCCATCTCGGCTCTGTCTGCATCTTTATTTATGGATGCCTTTGGAGAAGAGTGGGTGGGGATTTCCGTTTTTGTAACCACCTTCTTCCTACTGATCTACGGGGAGCTCCTGCCCAAAGTGGTGGCGGTTAGGTACAATCGTATATGGGCCTATTTAGCCTCTCCCTTTTTGTGGTTTCTCTCTGCGTTTTTTGCTCCTTTGCGGCTGGTGCTTGAGGGAGCAAGTCATCTTGTAACGGTAGTCTTTGGGAAGGAAGATGTGGCAATTAAAGAGGAAGACTTCAAGGTTATCGTGGATGAGGCCAAAAGCAGGGGAGAGCTGGAGGAGAAGGAGAGGAGAATGATATATAGAGTCTTTGAGTTTACTGAGCTTCAAGTGCGGGAGATAATGGTTCCAGAACCAGACATCTTTATGGTGGAGGTATCCATCTCTCCTGAGAAGTTAAAAACTCTCGTAAAAGAGCACAGATACTCTAAGATCCCCGTTTATGAGGGGGAAAGGGATAATATCATAGGTTATATAAAGATTACAGATGTTTTACCTGTGTTTAAAGGGTTAAAGGAAAAAGCCCTTAGAGATCTTATAAGACCTTGCTATTTTGTGCCTGAAACAAAATCGGTACAGGAGCTGTTGAGGGAGTTTCAGCAGAACAGAATTGACATGGCCATTGTGGTGAACGAATACGGAGCCGTTGAGGGGCTTGTTACCTTGGAGGACATTCTTGAAGAGCTTGTGGGAGAAATACGGGACGAATACGACGAGGAAAGGGAAATGATAGAGTCTTTGGGAGATGGGACCTACCTTGTGGATGCATTGTGTCCTTTGGAAGATTTTCTTGGACTTCTGGGAGAGGAGCCTCCTGAAGATTTGGATGTGGATACCGCCGGTGGTTTTGTTATGCACATCTTCGGCAGGGTCCCTTTCAAAGGGGAGAGCGTTTGCTACGGTAAAGGCTGGAGAATAACTGTGGAGGATACCTTGAGGAGGCGTATAAGGAAGATAAAAGTGGAGAGGGAAGATGAGGTTTCTGGGAACCAAGGCTGATGGGAAGGTTGTGATATTGGGGGTTCCCTTTGAGGAAACGGTTAGCTTTAGACCAGGCACGAGGTTCGCTCCTGTTGAGGTGAGAAAGGTTTCCGATGGGATAGAAACCTACAGTCCATACTTAAATATGGACATAGAGGAGGAATCCATAGGGGATCTTGGAGATCTTGAGCTTCCCATAGGCAACAGAGAAAAGGGACTGGTGCTTATAAAGAAGGAGATTGAGAAGCTTTTGGGCGAGGGAAGAAAGGTTCTTAGTATCGGAGGAGAGCACCTTCTTTCCCTTGCGGCTGTTGAAGCTTACGCGGGATCTTACAGTAACCTTGTGGTTTTACATATTGATGCCCACACCGATGCGCGGGGTACTTATCTTGGGGAAAGGCTCTCCCACGCCACGGTTATGAGAAGGGTTAGGGAATTGGGTGTAGATGTGTGTCAGGTAGGAGTGCGATCGGGCCTTAGGGAGGAATTTGGTTACTGTAGGGAAAAATTCCTTTTCTTCCATCCTTTTAGTTTGCCGTGTGTGGATGACATTAAGAAGCTTGTGTCCGATAGGCCGGTGTATCTCTCTTTGGATGTGGATGTTTTGGATCCAGCCTTCTGTCCCGGTGTGGGAACGCCGGAGCCGGGCGGTGTTTCCTACAGGGAACTTGTGAACTTTTTGGCATCTCTAAAGGGGCTTGACCTTGTAGGGGCAGATGTTGTGGAACTCTGTCCAGAAAGGGATCCTTCGGGAAATTCTGCTGTGGTGGGCGCTTCCATCTTGAGGGAGGTTATGCTTCTCTTAAGCCTCTCTTCCCGCTATGGATAGGTACTACTCCTTCAACGCTTATCTTAAGGGAAAGTACGGAGTCAGAGTTCAGAGGATACCTGTAAACTTGGGTTTGGGATGTCCCCACAGGATCAACGGCATCGGTCCGGGAGGGTGTATCTACTGTGATTACACAGGATCTGGGGTCATTCCGTCGTATGTTCCTATAGAGGAACAGATAAGAAGGGGCATAGAATTCGCAGAGAAAAGATACAAAGCCAAGCTTTTTATGGTTTACTTCCAGGCTTTTTCCAATACCTACGCCCCTGTTGAAAGGTTGGAGGAGCTTTACAGGAGAGCATTAATTGATCCCCGCATAGTTGGACTGATGGTGGGAACAAGACCCGATCTTTTGCCTGAAGAGGTTCTGGATCTTCTGGAATCCTTTGCAAAAGCTTACGAGGTGTGGGTGGAGGTTGGACTTCAGTCGGCTCATTACAGGACATTGAAGCTTATAAACAGAGGCCATGGAGTTTCTCACTTTGTGGATGCGGTTCTGAGGATAAAAAAAAGGCGTGGTGTGCTTGTGGGTACCCATGTTATTCTCGGTCTGCCAGGGGAAGATCTTGATGATATGGTGGAAACAGCCCGTTTTCTATCGGCTCTACCGGTGGATGGAGTTAAGATCCACAGTCTCCATGTGTTGAAGAACACTCCCCTCGAGGATATGTACAACAAAGGTGAGCTATTCCTTTTCACAATGGATGAGTATGTTAATGTGTGTGTTGCATTTCTTGAGCATCTTAGATCTGATATTGTAGTTCAAAGGTTGACTGGAGAGGCGCCTGCGGATAGATTAGTGGCTCCAGTTTGGTGCTTGAGGAAGTCGGAGGTTATAAACTGTATAAAGAAGCGCTTGGAAGAGCTTGATACCTTTCAGGGAGCCAAGGTGAGGAGGGGTTATGATAAAAGTGATTTTTAGGGATAGGATCTTTGAAGTTGATGAGAGGAGGGTGAAGCTGGAAAGGCTGTTGCTCAATCTGCACATAAATCCTGAAGATGTGGTTGTGCTTAAGGATGGAAAGCCCATAACTGAAGATAAATGGCTTATGGATGGTGATGAGATAAAAATTCACGAGGTGGTGTCGCGGGGATGAGGTGTAAGCTCTGTAAAAAGGAAGCTGTTATAAGGGTCAGGTCCTTCGGCATTGCTCTTTGCCATGAACATATTGTGGAATTTTGCCTCAAGCGAGTCAAAGAGGTGGTGAGGAAGTACAGAATGTTTGACAAGGATTCTAAGGTTCTTGTGGCTGTGTCCGGTGGCAAAGACAGCTTGGTTCTGTGGGACGTTCTCAAGAGGCTTGGCTACAACGTTACGGCTCTGTTCATAGACTTGGGTATAATGGAGAACAACCACTTCCAGAAGGCAAGGGGCATAGTGGAAAGCTTTGCTGAGGAGAGGGGTTATCCCCTTGAGGTCTTTGATCTTCAGAAAGAATACGGCTTTTCCATAGACGATGTTAAACAAAGAGAAACCAGAACCATTTGTGCTGCCTGTGGTATGGTTAAACGCTATATAATGAACAAATACGCCTATGAGAATGGCTTTGACGTGTTGGCCACAGGGCACAATCTTAACGACGAAACGGCTGTGCTGTTTTCCAATCTTTTGGGATGGCGTATTGGGTATTTGGCCAGACAGGGTCCGGTTTTGCCGAAGGAAGGAAAGTTTGTGAGAAAAGTTAAACCACTTTGTGAGCTTACCGAAAGAGAGACGGCTGTTTACGCCTTTATTACAGGAATAAATTTCCTTTCGGATGAGTGTCCTTATTCTAAGGGTGCAACCACTCTTGTTTACAAAAGGGCCTTGAATACCATTGAGTACAACTCTCCCGGAACGAAGATAAGGTTTTACAGGGAGTTTTTAAAGGTCAAAGACAAGCTCTTTGTGGATGAAGAGAAACCGAAGCTTGTGGAGTGTCCTTCCTGTGGGTATCCTACCACGTATCCGCCCTGTGCCTTCTGTAGGCTGAGGGAAAGGATGACCGTTGAAAAGGTCTCTTGAAGCTATTCTTCTAATTGTTGTAGCCTTAGTCCTTTTTGGTTTGGGAGTAATAGGGGCAATTCTACCCATTTTACCAGGGATTCCCTTTTTCCTTTTGGCGTTTTTGCTATTGTCTAAGCGTTTTGAATGGGCTAAGAGATGGCAAAAAGCGTTAAGAGAGAGATTGAAGGAAAGGGGCTATGGCAGTAAGCACCGAAACCTTAAGAACGGTTTCTGATATGATATATCACAGGTTGGGCATAGTGGCAGATAAGTCTAACATGAGGTTATTAGCTTCTAAGGTGGATCTTTTCCTGCTAAGGAACAACCTTACAGAACAGGATCTTCTGAGAAGACTTAAAGATCAACGCTTTTTTGAAGATTTCATATCAGTGATAACGGTTAACGAAACCTACTTTTTCAGAGAAAAAGAGCATATCTCCCTTCTGCCAAAACTTATCAAAAGGGAAAGGCTTTTGAAAGCAAGGATCTTGAGCATTCCCTGTTCCACTGGTGAGGAGCCTTTGAGTATAGTTATGGAGCTTTTAGAGTCTATGGGGAGCACCTTTAGGTTTGACGTTGTGGGAGTGGATGTTGACAAAAGGGCCATTGATATAGCGAGGAAGGGAATATACTCCCGCCGGTCTGTGATGAGGGTTCCTCCTGCTCTTTTGAGGAAGTACTTTGAGGAGTACAACGGGGCTTATAAAGTAAAAACCGAGCTGAAGCTGAAGGTTAAATATTATGTGGGCAATGTTTTTGATGTGTCCTTTTTAAAGAGTTTGGGTATTTTTGATTTTATTTTTTGTAGGAATCTTCTCATATATTTTGACACAAAAAAGCGTACAGAGGCTCTCAATAATCTGGCGCAGATACACAAGTCTGGAGGCTATCTTTTCATATCCAAGACAGAAACTCTTTTAGGACTGGTGGTTCCTTACAAAAGAGAGGTTATGGATGGTGTCATAGTTTATAAGAGGGTGTGAGCCATGACGGGAAGGGAGAGAAGAAGGTTCAAGAGGGTGAAGTTCAGGGTTAAGGCTTCCGTGAGGGGACGGGATTTTCAGGCTACAAATCTAAGAACCAGAGACATAAGTGTCAAGGGAGCCTTCATAGAGTGTGAAAAAAAACCGCCTTTGGGAGCGCTTTGCGAGTTGAAGCTTCACCTGATGGAATCGGACAATGTGGTGGAGGAGGTTACCCTCAAAGCAGAGGTGGTCAGAAAGGCAGAGGATGGCTTCGCCGTTGAATTTAAGGAGATTCCTCTTCAGGACTTTATAATCCTTAAAAGGATAGTTGCCCTCAACGAATCTGATGAGGCATAGCCTCTTTACCTGTCTCTTTCTGCTGTTTATTCTGCCTCTTTTTGTCAACCTTGCTGGTTATCCCCTTGTGGAGCCTGATGAAGCCCGTAACGGCGAGATTGTTAGGGAGATCGTTGAAGAGGGAAGCTGGCTTCCACCGAGGATAAACGGCAGAGTCAGATATGAAAAGCCTCCGCTTTACTACTGGCTTGCGGCTGTCAGCTACAAGATTTTTGGTTCGTGGGAGCTTTCTTTAAGAATTATTTCGGCCTTTTCTGCTTTGGCGTTAGCTTTTGTGTTGTTTCTGTGGCAGGGTGAGCTGGCCGCTTTTTATTTCCTGTCCTTTCTCATAACCTTTGCCTACGCAAGGATTGCCCGTATGGAGATGCTTCTATCCCTTTTCATATTTCTCACCCTTTACTTTGTGTGGAAGAACAAAATCTTATGGGCATCTTTCTTTGCCTCTTTGGCCTTTTTGACCAAGGGGCCTGTGGGGGTGGTTATACCGGCTGCTGTTTCTTTGCCCCTTGTTTGGATAGGGAAAGTATCTCTAAAAGATATCTTCAAGGGCATGATTTTGTTTCTGATCATTGTGGTTCCAGTATTTCTTCTTCTTGAAGCGAAAACTCCTGGCTACTGTTACAACTTTTTCTGGAAGGAGAATGTGTTGAGATATACCACTGGAGTTTTCAAAAGGGAGCAACCTTTTTACTATTTTGCTCTGGTAACCTTGGTAGGCCTTTCCCCATGGACATTTATTTTGTTTTTCAGATTTAAAAACATTCTTTCTCTTTTTTTTGAGGATAAAACCTTTTGGGGATTCATCTTTCTTTGGATACTGTTTCCCACGGTTTTTTTCTCATTTTCCAAGTCAAAATTACCCCATTACATACTTTGCGTCTTTCCGGCGTGGGCTGTTATATTTTCCGAGGTTTTTTATAATGAAGACTTGATAAAGAAAGTGTCCGTTTTTGTGTTTGTCATATATACAGCGGCGGTGCTTGTTCTTTTCCCGTGGTATTCTCGCAAAAGATCCTTTGCTCCTTTGGCTAAAGGAATGATGATGGATATACCGGTGTATATACTTGACGAAAAAATATACGGTGCTTCTCTTTACACTGGTAGAATAGCTAAAAAGATAGAGTCCGTCGGAGAAATAAAGGATGATCGGTTTTGGCTTGTATTAAAGCGCAAAAAAGAAAAATACCTAAACCTTTCTAACTATATGATTATTAAAAAGCTTACCCATCCCAAATTTGAAGCACTACTTCTTGAAAGGAAGAAAGCCGAAAAATAGCATTCCTCCCACAGCAGCAGTGGTGGCTCCAGGTGGTAGATTGAAGAAGAAGGAAAGCATCAATCCTACAGCCATGATAAACATACAGGATACTACGGAAATGGCGAGGATGGTATTCAGCCTTCTTGAAAAGAAAAGCCCTACAGACGCTGGAATCACCGTCAAAGATGACACGAGGATTACCCCCAAAAGTTTGATGGAGACCACCACGGTGAAGGTAAATAGTATTACAAGGGAGTAATAAAGAGCTGTGGACGGTACACCACAAGTATAGGCAAATTCCTCATCTATGCTTATGAGGATAAGTTCCTTTTTAAAGACTACAAAAAATGCAATGCTTACAGTTGCTACCAAAGCAGCCCATATGAAATCTTTCCAGCCAACGGCAAGCATGTTTCCAAAGAGATAGGTAAACACATTGTAAGTATACTCCTGTGCCATGGAGAAAAGTATCACTCCAATTGCCATGAACGTGGAGAAGATCACACCGATGGATGCGTCTTCGTTTAAACTCTCTTGTCTCTTTATAAAGGAAATTATTATTGCGGCGGCAATGGCAAAGATGGCTGAAGATACCTGTGGTGAAATGCCCATAAGTAGCCCAAGAGCTACTCCTCCAAAGGCTGCATGGGATACCCCAACACTCAGAAAAGCCCATCTCTTCACCACTACAAAGTAGGAGTAAATAGAAATGGCGATTCCTAAAATGAAAGCACAGAGAACAGGCGGGATTATGATTTCCGGTATATATGGCATCCCGTACACTCCGGATGATGCACAAGAACTTCAACCTTTGATCCGTACAATTCTTCTAGCAGATTACAGTCTAAAGCGCTTCTTGGATCTCCTGAGTATTTTAGCTTTTTGTTCAAGCACGCCACCTTGTCAACGAACTGAGTAACAACTCCCACATCGTGGGAGACCATAACAATGGTTATCCCCTGATTCTTAAGGTTTCTGAGTAAATTATAAAAGCTGTCCTGTGCTACAACGTCTATACCTGTGTTGGGTTCATCAAGAAGTAGTACCTTTGGGTTCCTTGAAAGAACTGCGGCTATTAGCGTCCTTTGTTTCTCCCCACCTGAGAGTTTTTCAAAGGGTAACTCCTTTTTGTCCTTCAGCCCAACGGTTTCAAGGGCTTCTTCGGCAAACTTCGGATTGCCTGCTGTTCTCACAAAATCCAATGCGCTTAAAGGGATTATTCCCTTTATATGCTGGGGTAGGTACCCCACTAAGCCTTTTTTGACCGCCTGCTGAGGTTTCATTCCAAAAATTTCAACTTTTCCGTTATTAGGCTTAACCATCCCAATAATGGTTCTTAACAAAGTTGTCTTTCCTCCACCGTTGGGGCCGATAACGCCCCAGAACTCTCCTCTCTTTATAGAGAGAGAAACATCTTCAATGATGGTTCTGCTTCCTATATTTACACTCACCCTATCAAGAAAGATGGCCGGCTCGTTCATGGGGATTGTTTACAATAGGTGAGATATATTTTAAAGATTCATCAACATGAAAAGGTCCGTTATCGGAGAGATAGCTGAATATATAGCTGAGGAGCTAAAGCAGGTAGAGATAATACTAAATGAAAATCTGCACTCTGCCATAAAAGTGATCCCAGAACTTTCCCGGTACATCCTTGAATCTGGAGGTAAGCGATTCAGGCCCATGTTGACGCTTCTTTCGGCAAGGCTCTGCGGGTACAACGGGTATGCAGCCTGCGTTGCAGGGGCAGTTGTGGAGTATATACACACCGCTACTTTGCTCCATGACGATGTGGTGGATGAGTCGGACAGAAGAAGGGGCAGGCTTGCCGCCAGAAAGATCTGGGGCAATCAGGCTTCTATTCTTGTAGGGGATTTCCTATTTGCCCGATCTTTCTGGCTCATGACGGAGTATCTGCCGGAGGAAGCATTGGCTATAATTTCTAAGGCGTGTGTAAGTCTTGCAGAAGGAGAAATACACCAGCTTGTGAAAAGCTTTGATATAAATACTTCTGAAGAGGATTACTACGCTATTATCTACGGCAAGACGGCAGCGTTGATAGCTGCTTCCTGTGAGGTGGGGGCTGTGCTTGCTTCCAATGGTAACAGGGAGGCTCTGAGGAGGTACGGCAGAGAAATAGGCTACGCTTTCCAGATTTCTGATGATATTTTGGATATTGTAGGAGATCCTGGAAAGACGGGAAAGCCTGTGGGAAATGACTTCAGAGAAGGCAAGGTGACACTTCCTTTGATCTATGCTCTTAGGGATGCAACGTCCGAGGAGAAAAGGCACATCAGGGATCTTCTTCTTGCCGAATCTATATCCTATGATGACTTTGGATATGTGAGGGAAGTGATCCTCAAGTACAACGGTGTGGAAAAAGCCAGAGAGAGGGTAAAGGAACATGGGATGAGAGCAGTTGAGGCTATAAAGGGCTTTGATAACTCCAAGGAGAAGGAGTATCTTATAGGTATAGCCGAGTTCCTTGTGGAGAGGGAGTATTAGCCATGGCTCATCCTTTGGTTCAATTGGCAAGAAAGGCCATTGAAGAGTACATAAGGAGCGGAAGGGTGATAGATCCCCCTCCAGAGGAGCTTATGATCCCGGAAATGAAGCAGAGAGCAGGAACCTTTGTTTCACTTAAAAAAAGGGGAGAGCTGAGGGGATGCATAGGCACTTTTCTTCCCGTCTGTGAAAATGTGGCTCAGGAAATTATAAGAAACGCCATTGCTGCAGCTACAGAGGATCCGAGGTTCCCTCCGGTGAGGGAAGATGAGCTTGGCGAGCTGGATATATCTGTGGATGTTCTTTCCACTCCTGAGCCTGTTACTGATCTTTCTCAGCTTGACCCCAAAAAGTACGGTGTCATTGTGGAGTCCGGGTTCAGGAGGGGATTGCTTCTGCCCGATCTGGAAGGGGTGGAAACGGTTGAGCAACAGTTGGCTATAGCCATGGCTAAGGCGGGTATCTCACCCGGGGAGCCTATAAAGGTCTATAGGTTCACGGTGAACAGATACAAGTGATGAAGCCTGAGGCCAAGTACTGGGAGCCCTTGGACAAGTCCACGGTCAGATGTAGGCTATGCCCGAGGGAATGTGTTATAGCTGATGGCAATTCTGGTTTCTGCAGAATCAGAAGCAACCAAGGAGGAAAGCTTGTTGCCACAGGCTATGGTGAGCTTGTTACCATAAGCAACGATCCTATAGAGAAAAAACCTCTGTACCACTTTTATCCAGGAAGTTATATCATCTCTGTAGCTTGCAATGGATGCAATCTTGGTTGTCTTCACTGTCAAAACTACTCAATCTCTCAGTACTCCTGTCCTACAAAATACGTATCTCCAGAAGAGCTTGTGGAGGTTGCCAAAAGATACGCTTCTAAAGGTGTGTGTTTTACCTACACCGAGCCTCTCATATGGTACGAGTACTTATTGGATGTGGCAAAGGTAGCTAAGCCTAAAGGATTGCCTATTGTTCTTGTTACCAATGGCCAGATAAACCGTAAGCCTCTTGAGGATCTGATTCCCTATGTGGATGCCATGAATATTGATCTTAAATCCATAAGGGAGGAGTTTTACAGGGATGTTTGCAGGGGAGGCTCTTTAAGAGCAACCATGGAAACGATTGAGCTTGCCTATGAATCTGGCGTTCATGTGGAGGTGACCAACTTGATCATTCCTGGATACAATGATTCCTTAGAGGAGCTTGAAGAGCTGACCGACTTTGTTGCCAGCGTTGGCTTGGATATTCCCCTGCACTTCACAAGGTTTTACCCACACTACGAGTTGACAAGCTTGCCCCCAACTCCTGTTGATACCCTGATCCGTGCCAAATTCTTGGCGGAATCCAAAGGGATGAAGTTCGTTTACGTGGGAAATGTGCCTGATGACAGGCTCAACAGCACCTATTGCCCGTCCTGTGGTAGGTTGCTTATTAAGCGTTCAGGCTTTTTTGAGACCTTCTCTTACCTTGAAGGGAGCAGATGTCCCTCCTGCGGAACAGAGGTATACGGAAGGTTCTAAGGGTTTCCGATGAATTCGCTGGCACTCGCCTTGACAGATTCCTTGAAACCCACCTTGATCTTTCCCGTAGCAGAATAAAAAAGCTTTTGGACGAAGGACATATTCTTTTAAACGGTGGAATTCCCAGAAAGGCTGGGGTGAAAGTTTTTGCTGGAGCTGAGGTAGAGGTGTTTATTCCAGAACCAGAGCCTTTGGAGCTGGTGCCGTGGGATCTGGATATAAAAGTGTACTTTGAAGATGAGCATCTTGCTGTTATTGAGAAGCCTGCTGGAATTCCGGTGCATCCTGCGGCTGGACATGCTCAGGATACCTTGGCTAACGTGTTGATCTCCCGTTTTCCAGTTCTCTCCCCTTTGGGAGGTAGAGAACGGCCTGGGATAGTTCACAGACTTGATAAGGACACCTCAGGCCTTATGGTAGTGGCGAAAACGGAAGAGGCTCATATGATCATGAGCCGGATGTTTCAAGACAAGAAGGTAAAAAAGATTTACGTTACGGTGTGTTGGAGGAAGCCGCCTTTTCTTTCGGGAACGGTGGATGCTCCCATTGGGAGGCATCCTGTGGACAGGAAAAAAATGGCGGTGGTTGAGGGGGGGAGAGAGGCCATTACAAAGTATGTGGTTTTTGATTCCAGCGACAGATTTAGTGTGCTTTTGGTGAGGATCTACACCGGGAGAACTCACCAGATCAGGGTTCACATGCACCATTTAGGCTGTCCTGTCTTGGGAGACGCTATATACGGTAGGAAAGGGCTTGATCTCATACATAGACAGGCGCTTCACGCTGCCTATCTGGATTTTGACCACCCCGTCAGAAGCGAGAGAATCTCGGTGTTTTCGCCGCTGCCCGAAGATGTGAGGCAGTGCATTGAAAAGTTGGGATTGAAGCTCCCTGAGAGGCAGGACCTTGAAAAACTTTTGTGAGGCTACTCTTTCACTTCAACCTTTTTTATGTCAGGATACTCCATCAGCCTTTTGCTCAATTCGTCAAGTATCCTTTTCTGTACAAGCCATGCTATGGGAGCACAGGCAGCGCAGCTTGGGGTTCTTCTTTTAAAATCTACATATACAATGGCCTTTTTATCTTCTGGTATGTAGTCAATGTTCTTTACAATACCAAGGTCAAGAAGATTAAACCCTGTTTCGGGATCTTTTATTTCTGATAAAATTTTCGCTATGTCTTGAGGCTCTGGCAAATTTTTCATATTATGCCCTCAGCTAAAGAATATTACATCTGTTTGAAAATTGCAATGACTGCAGCTTTTGAAAACTTGAGATTGAGATTTCTGAAAATACTGTGCCTGTCTCTTGCTCTAATGCAGTTTATACTTGCCGTTTACGATCTGCTTTTTACATACAAGCCCCTTGCTGTTTTGGAATTTCTGGTCTGTGCATGTCTCGCAGTGGGCTACTTTGTGGTTGATAAACAAGAACGGTTTGTTATCGGTGCTGGGGTAGCTGCGGTTACTTTTCTCATAACCGCTGTCATGTACTACCAGATGTTTCACGGAAAGAAGACCATGAGCATCTGGTTGCCCGTTTACGTTCTCGGGGTGGCTATGATCACAAGCCCATGGGGAGGAATTGCTGCGAGTTTTTACGTTTTGGTGGTTAGTATCCTTTTCTCATTCAAATCTGGTTTTATTCATCAGCCACAGGTTTCCTTTTATTTTGTACAGTTGGTTATGGCTTTGATACTTACGTCTTTCCTCTACTTCGCTTTCTTTGGCATGTGGAAAAAGTACGAGAAGCTTTTGAGGGCGAAGGCTGAGTTTGACTATCTAACTGGGCTTTATTCAAGGGGCAAGATCTTTGAAATTATCTCTTTAGAGATTGAGAGGGCAAATAGATACAGTAGTACCTTTTCTGTAATTATGATAGATCTGGACAACTTCAAAAAGCTCAATGATGAGAAGGGTCATATTTTTGGAGATAAGGTTTTGAAGGAAGTGGCTGAGGCTATAAGATCTTCTGTAAGGAAGGTGGATTACTGTGGAAGGTATGGGGGAGACGAATTTCTGATAGTTCTTCCCGATACCGATGCGAAAGGTGCATTGGTTCTTGCAAATCGTATAAGGAAGAAAATTAAATCCCTGGGGCTTGGGGTCAGCGCCAGCTTTGGCATATCCGAGTATGTAGAGGGTATGAGCTCTGACGATCTCGTTAGAGCTGCTGACGAAGCGCTTTACCGGGCGAAATCCACGGGTAGAGATACGGTTTCCGTGAATTCTTAAACCTACCGGTTTATAATTATCCTTGAAGGTAACTTTTCGGTTGGAGGTTTATCATGAAGTACGTGTATTTTTTTGGAAATGGTTACGCTGAAGGTGATGCCTCCATGAGGGATCTGCTTGGAGGCAAGGGAGCCAATCTTCACGAGATGACGAGGCTTAATATCCCGGTTCCTCCGGGGTTTACCGTATCCACGGAGGCGTGTTTGGAGTACCTGAGGATGGGTGAGCTTTCCGGGAATTTGAGGTGTCAAATAGAAGAGGGGGTCAGGTATGTTGAGAGGCTTGTGGGTAAAGGTTTTGGTTCCAAAGATAATCCACTTCTTTTCTCAGTAAGATCCGGTGCCAAGGTAAGTATGCCCGGTATGATGGATACTATACTGAATGTGGGACTGAACAGTGAAACGGTGGAGGCCTTAGCGGAATCAACGTCCAACAGGCGTTTTGCCTATGATTCTTACAGGAGGCTCATTCAGATGTTTGGAGATGTGGTCCTTGGGATTCCCCATGAGGAGTTTGAAGATGCCATTGAGAAGCTAAAGAGAGAAAAGGGCAAAGGGACCGATATTGAGCTGACCGATGACGACCTTGAGGAGCTGGTTGAGCGCTACTTTCACATCTACAAGAAGTATAAGGCTGAGTTTCCCCAGGATCCTTGGGAGCAGCTTTTCTGTGCTGTTGAAGCGGTTTTTAGGTCTTGGAACAACGAAAGGGCTCGAATCTACAGGAGGATACACAACATTCCCGATGATTGGGGAACGGCCTGCAATGTTCAGACCATGGTTTTCGGCAACATGGGAGATGATTCGGGAACGGGTGTTTGCTTTACAAGGAATCCGGCTACAGGGGAGAAGGGACTGTTTGGGGAGTTTTTGATCAACGCTCAAGGAGAGGACGTGGTTGCTGGGATAAGAACCCCGGATCCTGTGGAAAAATTAAAAGAAATCATGCCCGAGATATACGCTCAGCTTGAAAAGTACGCAGATAGATTGGAAAGGCACTACAAGGATATGCAGGATATAGAGTTCACTATTGAGAAGGGGAAACTTTACATTCTTCAAACGAGAGCGGGGAAAAGAACTATAGCTGCTGCCATCAGGATAGCTGTGGATATGGTGGAGGAGGGTATCATTGACAGGGCAACTGCTGTCTTGAGGGTGGATCCGGGAAAGCTGGATCAACTTCTCCATCCAATGGTGGATCCCGATGAAGTGAAGTGCCTCTTAACCAAAGGGCTTCCAGCCTCACCGGGAGCTGCCGTGGGGAAGGTAGCGCTTTCCTCTTCAAAGGCTGAGGAAATGGCCGAAGCTGGAGACAAGGTCATACTGGTCCGACCCGAGACCTCTCCTGAAGATGTAGGTGGTATGAATGTTGCTGAGGGAATACTTACTTCAAGGGGAGGGGTAACTTCACATGCTGCGGTGGTGGCAAGGGGTATGGGTAAGCCCTGTGTCGTGGGATGCGGTGAGCTTGATGTGGATGAAAAGGAGGGTGTCATTAGGGTTAATGGCGTAGAGGTGAAGGAGGGTGAGTGGATCACCATAGATGGCACCACAGGTGAAGTTTACTTAGGTAAGGTGAGGCTTGTTCAAGCCAAGCCGTCGGAGCATTTTAGAAAGCTGATGGAGTGGGTAGATAGGATAAGGACTCTTAGGATTAGAGCCAATGTAGACACTCCTGAACATGCAAGAATAGCTAAGGAGCTGGGAGCAGAGGGAGTGGGCCTTTGCAGGACAGAACACATGTTCTTTGAAAAGGACAGGATCAACATCGTGCGGGACATGATCTTTGCGGAAAGCAGTGAGAAGAGGAGGGAGGTTTTGGAAGAGCTCCTTCCTCTTCAAAGGGAGGATTTCAAAGGAATATTCAGGGAGATGGAAGGTTTACCCGTGACTATTAGACTGCTTGATCCGCCGCTGCATGAGTTTTTGCCCAAGACTGAGGAAGAAATGTTAAACTTCTCACAGGAAAGGGGCATTCCCGTTTCTAAGATAAAGGAGAGGATGCGCCAGCTTTCAGAAGTTAATCCCATGTTGGGATTGAGAGGTGCAAGGCTTGGAATTCTCTACCCTGAAATATACGAGATGCAGACCAGAGCTATTATAGAGGCTGCCTGTGACCTTAAAGAGGGGGGATGCGAGGTTTATCCGGAGATAATGGTTCCTCTGATATTCAGCGTGAGGGAAATGAGGCTGCTCAGGGATCTCATTACTCAGGTGGCAAACAAAGTTATGCAGGAGCGTCAGGTATTTGTTAACTACAAAGTGGGGACTATGATAGAACTTCCCAGAGCTGCACTGACTGCGGATCAGATAGCAAGGGAGGCAGACTTCTTCTCTATAGGGACCAACGACCTTACTCAGACAACCTACGGAATATCCAGGGATGATGCTGCCAAGTTCGTTCCCGTTTACGTTGAAAAAGGGCTTCTACCGGAAGACCCATTTGTAAAGATAGATGAACTTGGCGTGGGAAAGCTTGTCAAGATGGCCGTGGAGCTTGGGAAGGCTACCAATCACCAGTTGAAGGTGGGTGTGTGTGGGGAGCATGGAGGACATCCCCAGTCGGTCAGATTCTTCCATAAAATCGGTGTGGATTATGTAAGCTGTTCGCCTTACAGGATACTTGGTGCCCGCTTGGCAGCGGCGCAGGCTAAAGTAATGGAGGAGCTATCTCCAAGTTAGAAGTAACGCTTCTGCTCGGTGATCCAATCTTTGGATTAGCTTGAACCTTTTCACTTTACCTGCTAACTGGGGAAACTGGCCTTTTACTACGAGAGGAATATAGTTTTCTGTGAGGGCACTCCAGTATCCCTTTTCACTTGCGGGCCTGTTTTCTATCACCCCTTCAAGCTCTTTGCCTATAAATCTTTCTATAAAGTATTTCTTTTTTGCATCTTTTAGCTGGTTCATAATTTCCCATCTTCTTCTCTTTATGTCTGGCCTGACCTGAGGTCTCATGTAAGCCGCAGGTGTGTTTGGCCGTGGAGAATAAGGAAAAATGTGCATGTAGTATATGGGCAGCTTTTCTATAAGCCTGTAGGTTTCTTCAAAATCCTCCTCTTCCTCTGTGGGAAAGCCCACTATAACATCTACTCCTATGCCCACATCGGGCAAGGCTTCAGCAAGCTTCATTACGAGATCTTCAAATTCCTCTTTTGTGTAGGGTCTGTTCATGAGCCTGAGTATTCTGTTGCTTGCGCTCTGTAAAGGTATGTGCAGGTGGCGGGCTATTTTACTGTTTTCTTTCATGAACTCTATAAGCTGCGGAGTGATTTCCGTTGGTTCAAGGGAGGACAGTCTGATTTTTTTCAGGGAATCAATCTCAACGAGTCTTTCAAGTAGATCCACAAGATCCAAGCCCTTTTCCTCACCGTAACATCCTAAGTGGGTTCCCGTTAGAACGATCTCTTCAAATCCAGCGTCGGCGAGTTTCTGGGCCTCTTTGATTACCAATTCAAGGGGAGCGCTTCTGGAAGGTCCTCTTGCTTTCCAGACTATGCAGTAGGGGCATCTTCTGTTGCATCCGTCCTGTACTTTGATAAAGGCACGGGAGTGCCCGGAAAAATTCTCTATGGTCATGGGAAAGAAGCTGTTGTTTATGTTGGAAACATGCACTCTGGGGAG
Source organism: Aquificota bacterium (assembly GCA_015494645.1). Lineage (GTDB taxonomy): Bacteria > Thermosulfidibacterota > Thermosulfidibacteria > Thermosulfidibacterales > Thermosulfidibacteraceae > Thermosulfidibacter. The sequence goes on along the minus strand of WGAU01000030.1, from coordinate 3,539 downwards.
ATTTTGTTCTTTCAAGGCTTGTTCCACAAGTTCTACTATCTTTCCCTTTTCAGGATTTCCAAGCACCAGTGAGGCGCCTGTCTTGAGAAGCTCTTCTTTGGCCACTTGGGAGTAGCATCCCACGGCAACCACAAGGGCATTTGGATTTCTTTTAAGGGCTTGTCTTATGGTCTGGCGGGATTTTGAGTCTGCCTGTCCTGTTACCGTGCATGTGTTAACGATGTAAACGTCTGCTTTTTCTTTGAAAGGAACTGTTTCCCAGCCTGCCTCCTCAAACTGCTCCTTCATAAATTCTGTTTCAAACTGGTTGAGCTTGCAGCCTATTGTGTAAAAAGCTATCCTCATGGTGATAATTTTTAGGATTGAGGCTGTTGCTTTGCAATATATATTTAAGTCCAAAAATAGAAAAGGAGGTAGTTTCCATGCAGAACATGCCCCATATCAATGTGTTTGATATTTTCTGGCTGTTTCTCATACTCCTCTCCTTTATGCCCCTGATGCGTCAGAGGATGCTTGAGGCGGCAAGATTGAAGATTATGAGAAAGATAGAGAAAAACAGAGGCTCCCGGGTTATAACTATGATACACCGTCAGGAGTCAAGGAGCCTTTTGGGTATTCCTTTTATGAAGTTTATAGACATGGAAGATTCGGAAAGCGTTTTAAGGGCTATCAGAATGACCCCTAAGGATGTGCCCATTGATTTTATCATACATACTCCCGGTGGCTTGGTTCTTGCCGCGAAGCAGATTGCCCATGCTCTGATGAAGCATCCTGCAAAGGTAACAGTTTTTGTTCCTCACTTTGCCATGTCCGGTGGGACCCTCATAGCCCTTGCGGCTGATGAGGTAGTTATGGATGAGAATGCTGTGCTTGGTCCGGTGGATCCCCAGATCGGCCAGATGCCTGCAGCGTCCATTGTTTCTGTATTGGAGAAGAAGCCTGTTGAGGAAATAGACGATAACACCCTGATACTTGCCGATGTTTCAAAGAAGGCTCTTGAGCAGATGAGGCAGACGGTTAAGGAGATACTGATGCATAAGGGGTGGGAGGAGAAAAGGGCGGAAGAGGTGGCTGAGATTTTGTCTCAGGGCAAATGGACCCATGATTATCCTCTTATGAAGGATGATTTAGAAAAGCTTGGCATAAAGGTAAGCACGGATATGCCTGAGGAGATCTACGCTCTTATGGATCTTTACGAGCAGCCAATGAGTGCCAAATCTTCTGTTCAGTATATACCTGTTCCCTACAGGCCTGCGGGAAACAGTGCGGAAAGCTCCAAGTAGTATGGCAAAGATTTTGCTAACTCCCCTGTTGGGGAGGTGAGCCATGATAGATGCTATTTACCACAGGATGGCGTTGGATGTGGCCGGCAGATCCATGGAGCTTTTGAGGAAAAGGCATGCCTATATAACTGCCAATATAGCCAATGCCGATACCCCAGGGTACAAGGCCAAAAGGTTTAGCTTTGAAAAGGAGCTTCAGGATGTGGTCTATGGGACGGATGAGCTGCCTCTGTACGTGACCCATCCCATGCACATACCGTCTGCTCCTGCTACGCTGGAGGATGTGAAAGGCAGGGTTGATAGGGTGATGTTTCCAGTGAGAAACGATGAGAATTCGGTGGATATTGATAAGGAGATGGCTTTGCTTGCGGAGAATCAGCTTAAATACAACGCCATAGCTCAGGCCTATTCCATGCAGATTGGGAAGCTCAAATACGCTATTACAGGGAGGTAGTGAGCCATGACCTTCTTCTCGGTTTTTAAGATAGCCGCCTCTGGGATGTCTGCTCAAAGGGTGAGAATGAATGTTATATCTTCCAATCTGGCCAATGCTGAGACCACAAGGACCCCTGAAGGGGGACCCTATCGCAGAAAAGATGTGGTTTTCATGCCTGTGAGTGTGGAGAAGGAACCTGAATCTTTCGGGGATTATCTGAGGAGAATGATCTTTAGAAGTTCCGAGTCGGAAGGTGTCAAGGTTTTGGAAATAATAGAGGATAATAAGCCTTTCAGGAAGGTTTACGACCCCTATCACCCCGATGCCGATGAGGATGGTTATGTTACATATCCCAATGTAGATGTGGTTGAGGAGATGGTAAATTTGCTTTCCGCTTCAAGAAGCTTTGAAGCCAATGTTACTGCTTTCAATTCTGCCAAGGATATGGTATTGAAGACATTGGAGATTGGGAGGGCTTAATTAGGGGAGGTGATGCTTTATGAACAACAGGGTTTCTGAGATATACCGCAAGACAGCGGAGCAGACGGCTTCTCAGAAGCCCAAAAAGGAAAATGTATCTGGGAAGTCTTTTGCAGAAGTCCTCAAAGAAAGTGTGGCAGAAGTAAACAGGATGCAGTTGGAAGCCGAGGAGGCTCTGAAAGCTCTTTCCACCGGTAAAGAGCAGGATATACAGAAGGTGATGATTACCCTTCAAAAGGCAGATGTGTCGTTGAGGATGCTTATGGAGGTGAGAAACAAGGCCATTGAGGCTTATCAGGAGATAATGCGCATGCAGGTGTAGTCTTAAATGGCGATAACCGATTACTTTAAGAACCTTGCCGATCCGTTTCTTAGACTTCCCAAGTGGCAAAGGTATGTTGTAGCTGGAGTTACCGTTTTAGCCTTTGCAGGTCTTTTGTTTTTAGCTTTTGGTAGGAAAGGACCGGAGTATGGAGTCCTATTTTCCAACCTTGATCCCAAAGATGCCGGAGAAATTGTAAAGGCCCTTCAGACCAGAGGAGTCCCCTATAAGCTGGCCAAGGGCGGTAAGACCATACTGGTTCCCAAGGACAGAGTATACTCCTTGAGGCTTGAGCTTGCCTCTGAAGGGCTTCCCAAGGGGGGAGGAGTTGGTTTTGAGATCTTTGACAAGACCAACATAGGAATGACTGAGTTTATGGAGCATGTGAATTATGTCAGGGCACTTCAGGGAGAGCTTGCAAGAACCATTATGCAACTTGAGCCTATAGAGAACGCTAAGGTTATGCTGTCTTTACCTAAAAAGAGTGTTTTCCTTGAGGAAAGGGAACCTCCTAAAGCCACTGTTGTGGTGAAGTTGAGGCCAGATGTGGATCTTAAGCCTGAGCAGGTGAAGGCTATAGTTCATCTTGTTGCCAGTGCCGTTGAAGGGTTGAAGCCTGAAAATGTGACGGTGGTTGATACAAAAGGTAGGGATCTCACGGAGCTTATAGCGAAAGAGAAAGAGGAAGAGTTGGGCAAAGTGGCCCTTGATAGGTTGGAGTATAAGAGAAAGTTAGAGAAGCTTTACGAGAAAAAGATTCTATCAATGCTTACCAAGGCCTTGGGGCCCGGTAAGGCGGTGGCAAAGGTTACCGTTGAACTGGATTACAGTAAGATAGAGAAGGAGAAGGTGGTTTATGATCCTGAGAATGTGGTGAGAAGCGAGCAGCAGATTGAGGAAAAGGCTCAGGGCAAGGTTCCTGGAGTGGGTGGTATTCCCGGAGTAGAATCAAACTTGGGACCAGCGCAGCAAATCCTTTCCAAGCAGACCATGAATTATGAGAAGAGAAAGGTTACCA